>NZ_JBEAFQ010000066.1:0-27962 GCF_040062275.1 Klebsiella sp. GW_Kp182
CCTCCGACCGCTCGGTTCGTAGCCGAGTACTCTATCCAGCTGAGCTACGGATGCAAAATGGCGGTGAGGCGGGGATTCGAACCCCGGATGCAGCTTTTGACCGCATACTCCCTTAGCAGGGGAGCGCCTTCAGCCTCTCGGCCACCTCACCACACGCCTCTTACGAGTGCTTCGAAGAACTTGTTTCTGCTCTTCGTCGCTGCGATGGCGCACATATTACTTTCTGGTACTTATAAGTCAAACCTTTTTTCGAGACCTTTTTTTCGTTTGCACACTTCCCGCGCAATTAGCCTGTGAAAACGGCAAAAAGAGTATTTTATCAACAAGAAATTGCTGATTACGCCGCGGCTAACGCAAAAGATAACTGTCGCGGATGCGGAGAAAGAGACAAAAATGAGAGGTTATCGGAGAGGAAAATTGGCAAAAACGGCGGGTGGAAGGAGGCGCCTCACAAAATAGCGAGGCGCGAAAACCTTAGTAACTGGACTGCTGGGATTTTTCAGCCTGGATACGCTGGTAGATCTCTTCACGATGCACGGAGACTTCTTTAGGGGCATTAACGCCAATACGTACCTGGTTACCCTTCACCCCTAAAACTGTCACAGTGACCTCATCTCCAATCATGAGGGTCTCACCAACTCGACGAGTCAGAATCAGCATTCTTTGCTCCTTGAAAGATTAAAAGAGTCGGGTCTCTCGTATCCCGGCATTATCCATCATATAACGCCAAAAAGTAAGCGATGACAAACACCCTACGGTGTAAGCAGTCACGGCATCACATTCTGTTAAACCTAAGTTTAGCCGATATACACAACTTCAACCCGACTTTATCGTTATCAGTGCTTCTCGCGCAAGATGCTGTAATCCGAGAATCACAGCATCTATGCAATTATAGTTATTACAGTTTTGCGCTTACCCAGCCTTTCACACTGGCTAACGCAGCAGGGAGAGCAGACGCATCGGTACCGCCGGCTTGCGCCATATCCGGACGACCGCCCCCTTTACCGCCCACCTGCTGGGCGACCATACCAATCAGTTCCCCGGCTTTCACGCGGTCTGTCACATCCTTAGACACACCTGCAATCAGAGAAACCTTACCTTCTGCGACCGTGGCCAACACGACAATCGTTGAACCCAGCTGATTTTTCAGATCGTCAACCATAGTACGCAGCATTTTTGGCTCAACGCCAGCCAGTTCGCTGACCAGCAGCTTAACGCCGTTAATCTCTTCCGCTTTGCTGGAGAGATTTGCGCTCTCCTGCACGGCAGCCTGCTCTTTCAGCTGCTGCAGCTCTTTTTCCAGCTGACGGCTACGTTCTAACGCGGCGCGGACTTTGTCACCAAGGCTGTGGGTATCCCCTTTCAGCAGCTGTGCAATATCGCCCAGCAGATCGCTCTGCGCGTGCAGCATCGCCATCGCGCCTTCGCCGGTCACCGCTTCGATACGGCGCACGCCAGCGGCGGTACCGGATTCAGAGGTAATGCGGAACAGGCCGATATCACCGGTGCGCGAGGCGTGCGTACCGCCGCACAGCTCGGTGGAAAAATCGCCCATGCTCAGCACGCGAACGCGATCGTCATACTTCTCGCCAAACAGCGCCATCGCGCCGGATTCACGCGCAGCGTCAATATCCATGATATTGGTTTCGATCGGCAGGTTGCGACGAATTTGCGCGTTCACCAGATCTTCTACCGCACGGATCTCCTCCGGCTTCATCGCTTCAAAATGCGAGAAGTCGAAGCGCAATGCTTTGTCGTTGACCAGAGAGCCTTTCTGCGCAACGTGCGTACCGAGAACCTGGCGCAGCGCCGCGTGCATCAGGTGCGTCGCGGAGTGGTTCAGGCGGATACGCTGGCGGCGAGCCTGATCGACATCGGCCTGCACGGCGTCGCCGACTTTAAGCGAACCGCTGGTCAGTTTACCAATATGGCCAATTGCCTGGCCGTACTTCTGCGCGTCGCTGACCTGGAAGGAGAAACCGGCGCCCTTCAGTTCGCCTTTGTCACCCACCTGGCCGCCGGATTCGGCGTAGAACGGCGTCTGGTCGAGGATAACAACCGCTTCCTGACCGGCGTTCACCGCGTCAACCGCTTTACCATCGATAAACAGCGCGGTGACTTTGCCATTCAGTTCCAGGCTGTCATAGCCTTTAAACTCAGAGGCGCCGTCGACGCGGATCATCGCATTGTAGTCCGCGCCAAAGCCGCTGGATTCGCGCGCGCGACGGCGCTGCTCTTCCATCGCGGCTTCAAAGCCGGCTTCGTCAACCTTGATGTTGCGTTCGCGGCAAACGTCCGCGGTCAGGTCAACCGGGAAGCCGTAGGTGTCGTACAGGCGGAAAGCGGTTTCGCCGTCCAGCGTGTCGCCCTGCAGTTTAGCCAGTTCTTCATCCAGCAGCGCCAGTCCGCGCTCCAGCGTACGGGCAAACTGCTCTTCTTCGGTCTTCAGCACCTGCTCAACCTGAGCCTGCTGCTGTTTCAGCTCTTCGCCGGCGGAACCCATCACGTCAATCAGCGGAGCAACCAGTTTCCAGAAGAAGGTCTCCTTCGCGCCCAGCATGTTGCCATGGCGAATTGCGCGACGAATGATGCGGCGCAGCACGTAGCCGCGGTTTTCATTCGACGGGATAACGCCATCGGCAATCAGGAACGCGCAGGAACGAATGTGGTCAGCGATAACGCGCAGCGACTTGTTCGAGAGATCGGTCGCGCCGGTAACCTTCGCCACGCTCTTAATCAGATCGCGGAACAGGTCGATATCGTAGTTGGAGTTGACGTGCTGCAGCACGGCGGCAATACGCTCGAGGCCCATACCGGTATCTACGGACGGCTTCGGCAGCGGCTCCATGGTTCCGTCAGCCTGACGGTTGAACTGCATGAAGACGATATTCCAGATCTCAATATAGCGATCGCCGTCTTCTTCCGGCGTTCCCGGAGGGCCGCCCCAGATATGGTCGCCATGGTCGAAGAAGATTTCGGTGCATGGACCGCACGGCCCGGTGTCACCCATCTGCCAGAAGTTATCGGAAGCAAACGGCGCGCCTTTGTTGTCGCCGATGCGGATAATACGCTCGCGCGGTACGCCAACTTCATTTGCCCAGATATCGAACGCTTCATCGTCGGTTTCGTAGACGGTCACCCACAGTTTTTCTTTCGGCAGGGCGAACCAGTTTTCACCGGTCAGCAGTTCCCATGCGTATTTGATGGCATCCTGCTTGAAGTAATCGCCGAAGCTGAAGTTACCCAGCATTTCAAAGAAGGTGTGGTGACGCGCGGTGTAGCCGACGTTTTCCAGATCGTTGTGCTTACCACCCGCACGAACGCAACGCTGCGCGGTGGTCGCGCGCGAATAATTACGTTTGTCGAGACCAAGGAAAACATCCTTGAACTGGTTCATCCCGGCGTTGGTAAACAGCAGGGTCGGGTCGTTATGCGGCACCAGGGAGCTGCTCGCAACTACCTGATGTCCTTTACTATGGAAAAAGTCGAGAAACGCCTGACGGATCTCAGCGGTGCTCTTGCTCATAATTATCCTGAAATCAAGCTAACGAAATGTCGCTGGCAGCCACTACCCAGTATCGACCGGCAGGCTACTCACGAAAATAAAGTGGGAATAAGATAAGTTTTCTTCACGGGGAAGTAAAATCCCGGATGGGTCAATCTGCAAAATTTCGCCAGATTTCCTGAATATCCTCCATCAGATAGCCGCGGTAGAGCAAAAAGCGCTGAATTTTGACTTTTTCTGCAAATACGCTGGGCAGGGGTTCGCCATATTTTCGCTGCGCCTGCTCTTTGGCAAGCCGCGCCCAGTCGATTTCGCACTCGCGCATGGCTGCCTCTGTCGTCTCGCGGGAGATCCCCTTCTGCTTTAGCTCCTGGCGGACGCGAGCCGGGCCGTACCCCTTGCGGCTGCGGCTGGCAATGAACTGACGGACAAAGCGTTCGTCGTCCAGATAGCGGTTCTCAATGCACCATTCAACGACTTTATCGACCTCTTCCGGCGTCACATCTAACGCTTCAGGGCCGTTTTTGCTCATGACCGGTGCAGCCAGCTTTCGCCTTAGCTCCTGTTCGCTGTGGTCGCGCATTGCCAGAATGCGAATCGCGCGATCCAGCAGCCTGGCGTAGTCAGAGCGGCGGGATGAAGTTTCAGTCACGGTCAGCCTCGCTAATCAAAAAAAGCAAAAGGGCCGCATAAGCGGCCCCTTGTTAGTCTGTTCAGACGATATCAGAAATCTTGCTCGGTTTCCGCTTCGCTGTTGCCATCAACCGCGAAGTCTGGCGTGGAGTCCTGATTGCTCAGCAGCAGTTCACGAACTTTCTTCTCGATCTCTTTTGCCGCAGCCGGGTTCTCTTTCAGCCAGGAGATGGCGTTCGCTTTACCCTGACCGATTTTATCACCGTTATAGCTGTACCATGCGCCGGCTTTCTCAATCAGCTTCTCTTTCACGCCGAGATCGACCAGCTCACCGAAGAAGTTAATCCCTTCGCCGTAGAGGATCTGGAATTCAGCCTGTTTAAACGGCGCGGCGATTTTGTTTTTCACCACTTTAACGCGGGTTTCGCTGCCGACAACGTTGTCGCCCTCTTTCACCGCACCGATACGACGGATATCCAGACGCACGGAGGCGTAGAACTTCAGCGCGTTACCGCCGGTGGTGGTTTCCGGGTTACCGAACATCACGCCAATTTTCATACGAATCTGGTTGATGAAGATGAGCAGGGTGTTGGACTGCTTCAGGTTGCCCGCCAGTTTACGCATCGCCTGGCTCATCATACGCGCCGCGAGGCCCATGTGAGAGTCGCCGATTTCGCCTTCGATTTCCGCTTTCGGCGTCAGCGCCGCAACGGAGTCAACGACGATAACGTCTACCGCACCGGAACGCGCCAGCGCGTCACAGATTTCCAGAGCCTGTTCGCCGGTATCCGGCTGGGAGCACAGCAGGTTGTCGATATCGACGCCCAGCTTGCGTGCGTAAACCGGGTCCAGCGCGTGTTCCGCATCGATAAACGCACAGGTTTTGCCTTCGCGCTGCGCGGCGGCGATAACCTGCAGCGTCAGCGTGGTTTTACCGGAAGATTCAGGCCCGTAGATCTCGACGATACGGCCCATCGGCAGGCCGCCTGCGCCCAGGGCGATATCAAGGGAAAGCGAGCCGGTGGAGATAGTTTCCACATCCATGGAACGGTCTTCACCCAGGCGCATGATGGAGCCTTTACCGAATTGTTTTTCGATCTGGCCCAGTGCTGCCGCCAACGCTTTCTGTTTGTTTTCGTCGATAGCCATTATTACTCCTCTCATGCCGGGTGTAACCGGGTAGTGAATTCTGTTCTGTTGAAGCAATTATACTGTATAGTCATACAGTATCAAGTATTTTGTAGAAATTGTTGCCAGAGGAGATTTAGCGCGTAGGCCGTGGCCTGGCGGCGTACCGACTCGCGGTCTCCGGCAAAGCATTCGCGCCGGGTTACGCCCTGTCCGCTGGCGCTGGCCACGCCAAACCAGACGGTTCCCACCGGCTTTTCCGCGCTGCCGCCGTCCGGCCCGGCGATGCCGCTGACCGAAATGGCATAGTCCGCGCGAGCCGCACGCAGCGCGCCGATGGCCATCTCCACCACCACCGGTTCACTCACCGCGCCATGGCTAAGCAGCGTCGCTTCGCTGACGCCAATCATCTGCGATTTCGCTTCATTGCTGTAAGTGACGAAACCGCGCTCAAACCATGCCGAACTGCCGGCGATATCGGTAAGGGTTTTGGCGACCCAGCCGCCGGTGCAGGACTCCGCCGTGGTCACCGTCGCACCGCGCGCTTTCAGCGCCATCCCCACCTGCTCGCTCAGCTGCATTAATTCCGAATCTGTCATTCGTCGCCCCACGTAAGCTGTACAAAGAGGCCATCAAAGATAGCACTTTCAACGAAGATATGGGGACGAGGTAACGAATTTACGAGTCGGCTGGCGAAAAACATCGGCTATAGCCAACGCTGCATTTTCGGATAGCCGCCCGGGGGCGCCGGTGTCACAATTCACCGCACATATAAGGAAGAGTTAAATGAGAGGTTACCAGGAATGGCCAAAGCAACGCTTACCTCAGAGCAGAACGTGAAAAAAATTCGCCAGGTGCGCCTGTGCCTGTTTGTATGCGGCACAGTTTCGCTGCTAACCGCGCTACTGCATATTTTCACCCGCTCATTCAACCCGCTGTTCGAAGGCGTACAGATCCTGCTGGGCGTGGGCTGTATTGCCAGTGGATTCACATTGAACAAGAAAATCAAGCAGATACTCGCAGAACCATAGCGGCGGATAACCGGCCCATCGCGGGCCGGTTTTTATTTATTTCATACTCGCCGCGATCAGCTCCACGTTGTGACGCAGCATTTTCACGTAGCTGTCCGCCACGCCGCCCGGTTGAGAGAGGGCTTCAGGGTAGAGCTCTCCTCCCGGCTGCGCGCCCGTCGCGCTGGCAATCTGTTTAACCAGTCTTGGATCCAGCTGATTTTCCATAAACCAGGTATGCACCTCGTCGGCTTTAATTTGTCGAATTAATGCCGCCACCTGCGCCGCGCTGGCCTCACTTTCCGAAGATAGCCCCTGTGGCGCGAGGAAGGTCACGCCATAGGCGCGGCCAAAATAGCCGAAAGCATCATGGCTGGTCAGAACCTTACGCTTTGCCTGTGGAATGGCGGTGAACTGGCTTTTAGCCCAGCGATCGATCTCGTTAAGCTGGCTGATATAGCGTTTGCCGGAAGCCTCCAGCGCCAACTTATCTTCCGGGTCGGCTTTCACCAGGCCGTTGAGGATATTCTGCGCGTACAGCGCACCGTTCGCGGCGCTGTTCCACGCATGCGGATCGGTTACCGTTGCGCCATCTTCTTCAAGCGTGTGGGTTTTGACTCCGCGGGAAGCCACCACCAGCTCGCCTTTGAACCCGGATGCTTTAATCAGCCGGTCCAGCCAGCCCTCCAGCCCCAGGCCGTTGACCACCACCACATCGGCGTTGTTCAGCAGCGCGCTGTCTTTCGGCGAGGGCTCGAAGGTATGCGGATCGCCGTCCGGCCCCACTAGCGTATCCACATGCACATGTTCGCCGCCAATCTGCTGCACCATATCGCCCAACACGGAAAAACTGCTCACCACGTTTAGCGTTTTCGCCATCACCCCGTGCGATGCCAGACCCAGCGCCAGCGCCAGCCATATCCCGGTACGTTTCATCATTGTCCTTACCCCATTAATTTACGCCAGCCGACAACCAGCCGGCTGCGCGAGCCAAAAAACACCGATACAAAAAAGAGGCCGCTGGCGGTCAGCACAATGGCGGGTCCGGCAGGCAAATTCGCCGCCCACGACAGGCTCAGCCCCATCCACGCGCAAAAACCGCCCATCAGCGCCGCCAGCAGCAGAATGCCCGGCAGCGTCCGCGCCCAGCAGCGCGCCGCGACCGCGGGCAGCATCATGACTCCCACCGCCATCAGCGTGCCGAGCACCTGAAACCCGGCCACCAGATTGAGCACCAGCAGGGCGAGGAACAGGCCATGCAGCAGCGCAGGCACTCTTCGCGCGTTCACCTGAAGCCAGACGCTGTCGAAGGCTTCGCTGACCAGGCCGCGATAAAACAGGGCGATGCAAATCAGCGTCAGGCTGGCAACGCCGGTCACAAACAGCGCCGAATCGCGGTCTACCGCCAGAATTGAGCCGAACAGCAGATGCAGCAGGTCGACGTTAGAGCCGCGCAGCGAGACCAGCGTGACGCCCAGCGCCAGGGAGCCGAGATAAAATCCGGCAAAGCTGGCATCCTCTTTTAAAAGCGTGCGTCGGCTGACCCACCCCGCCACCAGCGCCACCGCAATGCCGGCAATAAAACCCCCGACGGTCATCGCCAGCAGCGACATCCCGTTAAGCAGGTAGCCCACCGCCACGCCGGGCAAAATCGCATGCGAGAGCGCATCGCCCATCAGGCTCATGCGGCGTAAAAGTAGGAAGACGCCGAGCATGGTCGTGCTCAGGGAGAGCGCCAGGCACACCACCAGCGCGCGGCGCATAAAGCCAAACTCGATAAAGGGCTGAATGAAGGTGTGCCAGATCATGCCAGCCTCGCGGAGTGAAAGGCGGGCAGCACATCAGGCGTACTGCCCCAGCGGGCGCGCTGCGGCGTCAGCAGCATCGTTTCCGGGAAATAGTCGGCGACCCGCTGGTTATCGTGCAGCACCGCCAGAATCGTCTGCCCCTGCTGATGCATTTCCAGGATCAGCGCCATCAGCTCACGGCAGGTGGCTTCGTCGATGCCGGTAAACGGTTCGTCGAGCATCACCAGCGGCGCGCGCTGCACCATCACCCTCGCGAAGAGCATGCGCTGAAACTGGCCGCCGGAGAGCGCCTCAATCGGCGTTTTCGCCATCGCTAGCAGCCCCACCCGCGCTATGGCTGCGACGATACGCTGGCGCACCTCCCCCCCGAGCCCGCGCAGCAACGATACCTGCGGCCAGGCCCCCTGGCTGACGACATCCTGCACCGTGAGCGGAAACTGCGACTCCAGCGCATGCCGCTGCGCCAGCCAGCCGATAACCGGCCGTCCGTCGCGCCAGTTCAGGCGGCCGCTGACCGGCGGGATAAATCCGGCCAGCGTCTTTAACAGCGTCGATTTCCCGCAGCCGTTCAGGCCGACGATAGCCGTCATACTCCCCGTTGCAATCGTGCCGCTAAGGGACGGCGCGATCGCCAGCCCTTCATAGCCAGCCACCAGATGATCGAGCTCTATCATGGCAGCGATACCGCCCACCAGGTTGCCAGCCACAGGGCGGCCAGCAGCACGCCGGCCATCGCCAGCCGGGCGATGCCTGAAGTCATCAATAAGGAAGTCAATGTTTATGCCTCAATAAAACGTTATAACATAACAATATTAAAAGAAGCGCGGAATGTAAATTGGCGTCAACAAAAGGAAATGCTGCAAAATGTTACAGACTCCTCTCCGGACGGAGAGGAGCACAGAAGACGGGATTACTGCATCCGGGCCTGAGAAACCGCCAGACCGAGCTGCCAGACGGCCATCGCGTAATGGGTGCTGTGGTTATAGCGGGTAATGGTGTAGAAGTTCGGCAGACCGTACCAGTACTGGTAGCCTGTGCCGATATCCAGACGCAGCAGGCTCGCCTGCTGGTGGTTACCCAGCGGCTGAGTCGGGGTAAGTCCCGCCGCCGCCAGCTGCGAGACGCTGTATTTGGTTTTGAACCCATTGTTCAGCCCAGGCGCCTGGCCCAGCGCCTGTACCGCAACCAGATCGCCGCTCACCCAGCCGTGCTGCTTGAAGTAGTTCGCTACGCTGCCGATCGCATCGACCGGATCCCACAGGTTGATATGCCCGTCGCCGTTAAAGTCCACCGCGTACTGCCTGTAAGAAGAGGGCATAAACTGACCGTAGCCCATCGCGCCGGCGAAGGAGCCTTTCAGATCGAGCGGGTCATCCTGTTCGCTGCGCGCCATCAGCAGGAACGTTTCCAGCTCGCTGGAGAAGTATTCTGCGCGGCGCGGATAGTTAAACGACAGCGTCGCCAGCGCATCAAGGATGCGGGTTTTCCCCATCACCCGCCCCCAGCGGGTCTCGACGCCAATAATCCCGACGATAATCTCCGGCGGCACGCCGTATACCTGGTACGCGCGGTTGAGCGCATCCTGATACTGGTTCCAGAACGCCACACCGTTCTGCACGTTATCCGGGGTAATAAACTGCTTTTTGTAGCGCAGCCAGGCGCCGTTTGGCCCTGACGGCGGCAGTCCGGTGGGCGCCTGACGGTCCATCAGACGCAGCACGTAGTCCAGGCGTTTGGCCTGCGAGAGAATTTGATGCAGCTGCTGTCGGTCGAAGCCGTGCTTGCTCACCATTTTATCAATGAACTGTTCCGCCGCCGGGTTATTGGCGAAATCGCCGCTCATCTCCATCACGTTATGCTGCGGCTCGAGTAAAAAACCGCCCGTACCGCCCGCCATTTCCTTTTCCGCAGGAGTTTGAGGTTTGCTGCTGCAGGCAGCGAGGAGAACGCACAGGGGGAGTAAAGCCAGGGAACGACGCTTCAACATGGGACATCCATTTAACAAATCGGCAAGGGGTAATTATGGTAAAGCATGCGCCCGCTCACAAGGAAGCGGCGGCGATGTAAATTCTTTTTTATCGCCCTTTTTCCTCTCGCCCCGTCGGATCCTTCGTTCACTTCAGCCATAATCTTTCAAAATAAAATATTTATCTTTCATTTTGCGATCAATATAACAATTTCAAACCTTTTAAAATGATTAAAATTAGCTGCCAGTTAGCAAGAAAAATAACACGCTGAAGGAGAGAACAATGATTGAAGTCGTTACCCACGGCGCCGAATGGTTTATCGGCCTGTTTCAGAAGGGAGGCGAGGTGTTCACCGGTATGGTCACCGGGATCCTGCCTTTGCTGATCAGTCTGCTGGTGATCATGAACGCGCTGATCAACTTTATTGGTCAGCAGCGGATCGAAAAGCTGGCGCAGCGCTGCGCCGGTAATCCGATCTCCCGCTACCTGCTGCTGCCCTGCATCGGCACCTTCGTTTTCTGTAACCCGATGACCCTGAGCCTTGGGCGCTTTATGCCCGAGAAATACAAACCGAGCTACTACGCGGCGGCCTCCTACAGCTGCCACTCAATGAACGGCCTGTTTCCGCACATCAACCCCGGCGAACTGTTCGTCTATCTGGGGATCGCCAACGGGCTAACCACCCTCGGTCTACCGTTAGGGCCGCTGGCGGTGAGCTATCTGCTGGTGGGCCTGGTGACGAACTTCTTCCGCGGCTGGGTGACCGACCTGACCACGTCGATTTTTGAGAAAAAAATGGCCATCCAGCTTGAGCAGAAAGTGCATCTGTCAGGAGCGACATCATGACCCGTATTCGCATTGAAAAAGGCGCCGGCGGCTGGGGCGGCCCGCTCGAACTGGACGCCGTTGCCGGTAAAAAGATTGTCTATATCACCGCGGGCACCCGCCCGGCGATCGTCGATAAAATTGCCCGCCTCACCGGCTGGCAGGCGGTCGATGGCTTCAAAGAGGGCGAACCGCCGGAAGCGGAAATCGGCGTGGCGATTATCGACTGCGGCGGCACCCTGCGCTGCGGTATCTACCCGAAGCGCCGCATCCCGACCATTAATATCCACGCGACCGGCAAATCGGGTCCGCTGGCGCAGTACATCGTCGAAGACATTTACGTTTCCGGCGTCAAAGAAGAGAACATTTTCGCGCTGGAAGAGGGTCCCTCCCCGGCCCCGCAGGCCGCGCCTGCCCAGCCGGCGGCCCGCGACTATGACACCAGCAAGAAAATAACCGAGCAGAGCGACGGCCTGCTGGCCAAAGTTGGTATGGGGATGGGCTCGGTCGTGGCGGTGCTGTTCCAGGCCGGGCGCGACACCATCGATACGGTGCTGAAAACCATTCTGCCGTTTATGGCCTTCGTCGCGGCGCTGATCGGCATCATCATGGCCTCCGGCATCGGCGACTGGATTGCCCACGGCCTGGCGCCGCTCGCCAGCCATCCGCTGGGCCTCGTCACCCTGGCGCTGATCTGCTCTTTCCCGCTGCTGTCGCCGTTTCTCGGCCCCGGCGCGGTCATCGCCCAGGTTATCGGCGTGCTGATTGGCGTGCAGATTGGCCTTGGCAATATTCCGCCGCATCTCGCCCTGCCCGCGCTGTTCGCCATTAACGCCCAGGCCGCCTGCGACTTTATCCCGGTTGGCCTGTCGCTGGCGGAAGCGCGCCAGGACACCGTGCGCGTCGGCGTACCGTCGGTACTGGTGAGCCGCTTCCTGACCGGCGCGCCAACGGTGCTGATCGCCTGGTTCGTTTCCGGATTTATTTACCAATAAGAGGTGCCTGAAGATGACCGTGATTTACCAGACCACCATTACGCATATCGGCGCCAGCGCGGCGATGGCGCTGGACGAGCAGATGCTGATCACCTTCCGCGAAGGCGCCCCGGCCGATATCGAAGAGTACTGCTTTATTCACAACCACGGCGAGCTCTCCGGCGCGCTGGTGCCGGGCGCTGAGCTGCAGCTCGGCGAGCTGCGCTACCCGGTCACCGCCGTCGGCGACGTCGCCGAGCAGAACCTGCGCGAGCTGGGCCATATCACGCTGCGCTTTGACGGCCACCGCGAAGCGGAATTCCCCGGAACCGTACACGTGGCGGGGCCAGTGCCGGAAGGCATCGCCGCCGGCTGCGTACTGAAATTTGTTGCTTAAGTTGTAAGGAGAAAATTATGAATCAGGTTGCTGTTGTCATCGGTGGGGGACAAACCTTAGGGGAGTTTCTGTGTCGCGGGCTTGCCGCAGAAGGCTATCGCGTGGCGGTGGTCGATATTCAGAGCGATAAAGCGACCCGCGTCGCGCAGGCCATCAATGCAGAACATGGCGAAGGCACGGCGTGGGGCTTCGGCGCGGACGCCACCAGCGAAGCCAGCGTGGTCGCCCTCGCCCGCGGGGTAGACGAAATATTTTCCCGCGTCGACCTGCTGGTCTATAGCGCCGGGATCGCTAAAGCGGCGTTTATCAGCGACTTCGCGCTGGGGGATTTCGACCGTTCGCTGCAGGTGAATCTGGTGGGCTACTTCCTCTGCGCCCGCGAGTTTTCCCGCCTGATGATCCGCGACGGCATTAAAGGTCGCATCATCCAGATCAACTCTAAATCCGGCAAAGTGGGCAGCAAGCATAACTCCGGCTATAGCGCGGCGAAGTTTGGCGGCGTGGGGCTGACGCAGTCGCTGGCGCTGGACCTCGCGGAGTACGGGATTACCGTGCACTCCCTGATGCTCGGCAACCTGCTGAAGTCGCCGATGTTCCAGTCTCTGCTGCCGCAGTACGCCACCAAGCTGGGGATCCCGGAGGAGCAGGTCGAGCAGTATTACATCGACAAAGTCCCGCTGAAGCGCGGCTGCGATTACCAGGACGTACTTAACGTGCTGATGTTTTACGCCAGTCCGCAGGCTTCATACTGCACCGGGCAGTCTATCAACGTCACCGGCGGGCAGGTGATGTTTTAAATCAGAGGTCCCGGATTGCGCTGCGCTTATCCGAGCTACAAAACCGGCACCCCGCGCCGATCCGTAGCCCGGGTAAGGCGCAACGCGCCGCCCTCCGGGGAAATATCGCACACGCCTTAAGGAGACTTTTATGGTTACCGCACTTATCACTATCGCCGCCATCGCCTGGATAACCCAGCTCGCCTTTGGCGGCTGGCAGATCAGGCAGTTCAATCGCGCATTCGATCGGCTGTGCCAGCAGGGCCGCGTCGGCGTGGGCCGTTCCTCGGGGCGGTTCAAGCCGCGGGCCGTCGTCGCCATTGCCGTCGACGAAGACGACCGCATCCGCGATACGCTGTTAATGAAAGGCCTCACCGTCTTCGCCAGGCCGCAAAAAATTCCCGCCCTCACCGGTAAGCATCTCAAGGAATTGCAGCCTGATGTGATCTTTCCCAATGATCCGCTCTGTCAGAATGCACTATCATTAGCGCTTAATCCGAAACATGGATAATTTCGTTGTGAACGTTAATATCTTGCGAAATTATCATTTCGAAACTTTAAACGCAGGATACAACGCCTATGAAACCACGTCAGCGCCAGGCAGCCATTCTCGAGCACCTGCAATCGCAGGGCAAATGCTCGGTCGAAGAGCTGGCGCAACACTTCGACACCACCGGCACCACCATCCGTAAGGATCTGGTGATCCTTGAGAATGCCGGTACCGTTATCCGCACTTACGGCGGCGTGGTGTTAAATAAAGACGAGGCCGATCCGCCCATCGACCACAAAACGCTGATCAACACCCATAAAAAAGAGCGGATTGCCGAAGCCGCGGTCAGCTTTATTCACGATGGCGACTCGATCATTCTTGACGCCGGCAGTACGGTGCTGCAAATGGTGCCGATGCTCAGCCGCTTCAATAACATTACCGTGATGACCAACAGCCTGCATATCGTCAACGCCCTCTCCGAACTGGATAACGAACAAACCATCCTGATGCCGGGCGGCACGTTCCGCAAAAAATCGGCCTCCTTTCACGGCCAGCTGGCGGAAAACGCCTTCGAACACTTCAGCTTCGATCGACTGTTTATGGGCACCGACGGCATTGATTTAATCGCCGGCGTCACCACCTTTAATGAGGTTTATACGGTCAGCAAAGCGATGTGCAATGCCGCCCGCGAAGTTATCCTGATGGCCGACTCGTCGAAGTTTGGCCGCAAAAGTCCCAATATCGTCTGCGGCCTGGAGAGCGTAGACAAACTGATTACCGATGCCGATATCAGCCCGGAATTTAAGCGGGCGCTGGAAGACAAAGGCATCGAAGTCATTATTACTGGAGAACATCATGAGTAACTTTCTGTTAGAAGCCGGACGCCAGACCCTGATGCTGGAGCTTCAGGAGGCGAGCCGCCTGCCTGAACGCCTGGGCGACGACTTCATCCGCGCGGCGGAAACCATTATCCACTGCGAGGGCAAACTGGTCGTCTCCGGTATCGGTAAATCGGGTCATATTGGTAAAAAGCTGGCTGCCACCTTCGCCAGCACCGGCACCCCGGCATTTTTTGTTCACCCGGCGGAAGCGCTGCACGGCGACCTCGGCATGCTCGACAGCCGCGACGTGATGCTGTTTATCTCTTACTCCGGCAGCGCTAAAGAGCTGGATCTTATCGTTCCGCGCCTGGAGGAAAAATCTATTCCGCTGCTGGCGATGACCGGTAAATCCACTTCACCGCTGGCGCTGGCGGCCAAAGCGGTGCTTGATATTGCCGTAGAGCGTGAAGCCTGTCCGATGCACCTCGCGCCCACCTCCAGCACCGTCAATACCCTGATGCTCGGCGACGCGCTGGCCATGGCGGTCATGCAGGCCCGCGGCTTTAACGAAGAAGATTTCGCCCGTTCGCACCCGGCCGGCGCGCTGGGCGCGCGGCTGCTGAACAAAGTTCACCATCTGATGCGCCGCGACGTCGACGTGCCGCGCGTCGCCAACGACACCAGCGTCATGGACGCGATGCTCGAACTCAGCCGCACCGGCCTGGGGCTGGTGGCGGTCTGCGATGAGCGCAATCACGTGCAGGGCGTCTTTACCGACGGCGACCTGCGCCGCTGGCTGGTGGGCGGCGGCAGCTTACAGGATATCGTCAGCCAGGCGATGACCCGCAACGGCGTCACTCTGCAAGCGGAAAGCCGCGCGATAGAAGCCAAAGAGCGCCTGATGAAGCATAAAATCAGCGCCGCTCCGGTGGTGGATGAAAGCGGCCAGCTGGTCGGCGCGATTAACCTGCAGAATTTTTATCAGGCCGGGATCCTTTAAGCCCCAGACGCTTCGCCAGCCGGTGCAGGTTGGCGACGTCGAGCCCCAGCGCGCGGGCGGCGGCGGCCCAGCTGCGGCCATTAGCCGCCAGCGCGCTGGCGATCGCTTCGCGCTGGAACGCCTCCGTCGCCTCGCGCAGGCTCACCGCTTCCGCCGCCGGCTGCGGGCTGACGGTCGGCAAGGCTGGCGCTTCCCCGGCCAGCTGAAAATGCTGCGGCTCCAGCACGATATCATTACCCGCCTGCGTCGCCCGCGCCAGCACCACCGCCCGATGAATCGCGTGCTCCAGTTCGCGTACGTTGCCCGGCCATGACCAGGCGAGCAGCCTGGCCCGCGTCGCTTCGCTTAAAATCACCTGCGCCAGCCCCATACGCAAACGGCACTGTTCGCAAAAATAGCCGGCCAGCAGCACTACATCACTTTCCCGCTCGCGCAGCGCCGGAACCGACAGCGGAAACACGCTCAGGCGATGATACAGGTCGGCGCGAAAGCGCCCCTCCACCACCTCCTGACGCAGGTCGCGGTTGGTGGCCGCCAGCACCCGCACATCAACCCGCAGGCTGCGATCGTCGCCGACGCGCTGA
Organism: Klebsiella sp. GW_Kp182; assembly: GCF_040062275.1. Taxonomy (NCBI): domain Bacteria; kingdom Pseudomonadati; phylum Pseudomonadota; class Gammaproteobacteria; order Enterobacterales; family Enterobacteriaceae; genus Klebsiella; species Klebsiella sp. GW_Kp182. The sequence continues at coordinate 15,919 of NZ_JBEAFQ010000066.1, forward strand.
ATATCGCCATACTGCAGCACCCGCAGCAGCTTGGCCTGGAGCGCCAGCGAAAGCTCGCCAATTTCATCGAGGAACAGCGTCCCGTTGTCCGCCATTTCAAATTTACCGCTGCGGTTGCTGATCGCCCCGGTAAACGCCCCTTTGACGTGGCCAAACAGCTCGCTCTCCGCCACGCTCTCCGGCAGGGCCGCGCAGTTGAGATAGACCAGCGGATTGGCCGCCCGCGGCGACCCCTGATGCACCGCTTTCGCCACCAGCTCTTTGCCGGTGCCGGTCTCGCCGCTAATCAGCACGTTTAAGTCAGAAGCCGCGACGATATCGATCTCTTTTTTCAGCTGCAGCATCGGCGCCGACAGGCCAATCATCTCCTGACGTTCGGCTGCCGGATACACGATAGCCTGCTCCGGCAGCACGTTTTGATTCTCCAGCCGGGCGATCAGCAGCGCGTTATTGAGCGCCCCGGCCACCAGGGCGGCAATCAGGCGCAGCTCCTCGTCGCTGAAGCTGTCAAAACGGTCCGCATCCATGCCGTCGAGGGTGAGCGCGCCGATCAGGGTTTGCCCGGCAAACAGCGGCAGGCCGACGCAGGCGTGCACCTTCAGGCTCTCCTGTCCGGGGATCAGGCCATCGTAAGGGTCCGGCAGATCGCTATCCGCCGGGAAGCGCACCACGTCCCCCGCCCGGGCAATCGCCTCCAGCCGCGGGTGGCCTTCAAGGGCAAAGCGTCGGCCAAGTACGTCCTGGGCCAGGCCATCAATCGCCAGCGGCACAAACTGGTGCGCCTCGTAGCGCAGCAGCGCCGAAGCATCGCAGCCGAGTATCTGCCGCAGGGTGGTAATCAAACGCGAAAAACGGTCGGCATGGCCGAGATCGCTTTGTAAATCAATGGCGATTTTCGCCAGGGCCTCGACGGAGAAACTCATTGTCGCCTCATAGTCATTTTGACACCAAACGTAGTCATATCGACTATTTTAACCATTGTCAATTTGACATCAACAGATTTAATAAAAAACTTAAAACACTTTAAATTCAATTACTTAAAAAGTTGGCACGCAACTTGATATAAGCAAAACATCTTATTTGAACACTGCTGAATTAATTGAGGTTGCTATGTCTATTCTGGTTAAAAATAACATTCATTGGGTTGGCCAACGCGACTGGGAAGTGCGTGATTTCCACGGGACTGAATACAAAACGCTGCGCGGCAGCAGCTACAACAGCTATCTCATCCGGGAAGAAAAAAATGTGCTGATCGATACCGTCGATCATAAATTCAGCCGTGAATTCGTGCAGAACCTGCGCGGTGAAATCGACCTCGCCGATATTGATTACATCATTATCAACCATGCTGAGGAGGACCATGCCGGCGCGCTGACCGAGCTGATGACCCAGATCCCGGACACCCCGATTTACTGTACCGCCAACGCCATCGACTCCATCACCGGACACCATCATCACCCGGAGTGGAATTTTAAGGTGGTGAAAACCGGCGACAGCCTGGATATCGGCAACGGCAAGCAGCTGATTTTCGTCGAAACCCCGATGCTGCACTGGCCGGATAGCATGATGACCTATATGACCGGCGACGCGGTGCTGTTCAGCAACGACGCCTTCGGCCAGCACTACTGCGATGAACATCTGTTTAATGATGAAGTTGACCAGGTTGAGCTTTATGAGCAGTGCCAGCGCTACTATGCCAATATTCTGACCCCGTTCAGCCGCCTGGTGACGCCGAAAATTACCGAAATCCTCGGCTTTAACCTGCCGGTGGATATGATTGCGACCTCCCACGGCGTGGTCTGGCGCGATAACCCGACGCAGATCGTCGAAAAATATCTCGAGTGGGCGGCGGATTATCAAGAAGACCGCATCACGATTTTCTACGACACCATGTCCAACAACACCCGCATGATGGCCGACGCGATAGCCCAGGGCATTACCGACGTGGATCCGCGGGTGGCGGTGAAAATTTTCAATGTCGCCCGCAGCGATAAAAATGAAATCCTGACCAACGTGTTCCGCTCGAAGGGCGTGCTGGTCGGCACCTCAACCATGAATAACGTGATGATGCCGAAAATCGCCGGGCTGGTGGAGGAGATGACCGGCCTGCGTTTCCGTAACAAGCGCGCCAGCGCCTTCGGCTCCCACGGCTGGAGCGGCGGCGCGGTTGACCGCTTGTCCACGCGTTTACAGGATGCGGGCTTTGAAATGTCCCTGAGCCTGAAGGCCAAATGGCGCCCGGATCTCGACGCGCTGGAAGTGTGCCGCGAGCACGGCCGCGAAATCGCCCGCCAGTGGGCCCTCTCCCCGCTGCCGGCGAGCCAGGCCAAACACGCCGCGCCTGAGGCAACGCCCTGCGCAGCGCCAGCGGCAGCAGATCTCGGCCCGAAAATGCAGTGCAGCGTTTGCCAGTGGATTTACGACCCCGAACAGGGCGAACCAAACCAGGACGTCCAGCCGGGTACGCCGTGGAGCGAAGTCCCGGATAACTTCCTCTGCCCTGAGTGTTCGCTGGGTAAAGATGTGTTTGACGTTCTGGCATCGGAGGCAAAATGAGTGATGACATCGTCATCATCGGCTCGGGCTTCGCGGCCCGTCAACTGGTGAAAAATATTCGCAAGCAGGACACGAATATCCCGCTGACCCTGATCGCCGCCGACAGCATGGATGAGTACAACAAACCGGATCTCAGCCATGTGGTCAGCCGCGGGCAGAACGCCGACGACCTGACCCTGCAAACGGCGGGCGAGTTTGCCGAGCAGTACAATCTGCGCCTGTTTCCGCATACCTGGGTCAGCGATATCGACGCCGAGCAGCACCTGGCGAAGAGCCAGGACCGCGAGTGGCGCTATGACAAACTGGTGCTGGCCACTGGCGCGACGCCGTTTATCCCACCGGTGCCGGGCCGCGAGCTGATGCTGACCCTGAACAGCCAGCGGGAATACGGTGCGGCGCAAAGCCATCTGCGCGATGCAAAAAGGGTGCTGATCGTCGGCGGCGGGCTGATTGGCTGCGAGCTGGCGATGGATTTCTGCCGCGCCGGCAAAGCGGTGACGGTGGTGGATAACTCCGCCAGCGTACTGTCGGCCCTGATGCCGCCCGAGGCCAGCAGCCGACTGCAGCATCGTCTGACCGACATGGGCGTGCATCTGATGCTGAAGTCCCGGCTGGAAAGCCTGGCGCAGAGCGCCGACGGGATTCGCGTCACCCTTGACCGCCAGCGTACGGTGACGGTGGATGCGGTGGTGGCCGCCGCCGGTTTACGCCCGGAAACGGCGCTGGCGCGGCATGCGGGACTGCAGACGCACCGCGGCGTGGTGGTGAACAGTCAGCTGCAAACCAGCCATCCGGCGATTTACGCCCTCGGCGACTGCGCGGAAATCAACGGCATGGTCCTGCCTTTTCTGCAGCCGATTCTGCTAAGCGCCATGTGCCTGAGTAAAAATCTGCTGGCCCAGCAGGGAGAACTGAAGCTGCCGCCGATGCTGGTGAAGGTCAAAACGCCGGATTTACCGCTGCACCTGGCGGGCGATACCCGGCGCGAGGATCTGACGTGGAATATCGTTGCCGCCAAAGACGGCCTGGTCGCGAAAGGCGTTGACGCCGAGAACCAGCTGCGCGCTTTTGTGGTCAGCGAGGATCGCATGAAAGATGCTTTTGCCCTGCTCAAGCAGCTGGTGAGTTAACCTCGATGAAATGAGGTTATTCCCGGGTCGCGGCGTAAACGCCTTACCCGGGCTACCGGATCTCAGACGGCCATTAACCTGTAGCCCGGCTAAGCGCAGCGCGAGCCGGGGAAATGCCCAACCTACCGCGCCAGATTATCGTACCCGCGCCAGCGGTAGTTGAGCACCGACAGCACCCAGCAGGCCACGAACAGCCCGACCACCACAAAACCGGCGTCGCCGAGATGGTCGTTCAATGCGCCAACCCAGCGCCAGAGGCCGCCGCTCAGAGAGAACTTATCCATCAACAGCCCCAGCGCTTCCAGACCGCCGATAAACAGCGCCACCACCACCGAGGTACCGGTAATGGTCATATTGTAATAGAGCTTGCGCTGCGGCTTGCTGAACGCCCAGCCGTAGGCGCCGACCATCAGCACGTTATCGAGCGTATCCACCAGCGCCATCCCGCTGGCGAACAGCGCCGGAAAAACCATAATCGACCAAATTGACACCCCGCTCGACGCGCTGGCGGCGGAGATCCCCAGCACGCCGATTTCCGTCGCCGTATCAAAGCCGAGGCCAAACAGAAAGCCCACCAGATACATCTGCCAGCTGCGGCTAATCAGGCGGAAGGTTTTACCGAACAACCAGCTCATCATGCCGCCGCCGGTCATGACCTCATCGCTCACCTTTTCGCCCTGCTTCCACGCCCGAAAGCTGCGCCAGACGCTGCGCAAAATGACCAGGTTGATAAAGGCCATCACCAGCAGAAACAGCGCCGACACGGCGGTGCCGATAACGCTGCCGGTCTCGTGAAACCAGCTCATCTGCTGGCCAAACGCGGTGGCGGTCGCGGCAATCGCCGCCGAAGCCAACACCACAATCGACGAATGCCCCAGCGAGAACCACGCGCCAACGGCAAAAGGCCGCTTCCCCTGCTGCATCATTTTGCGGGTCACGTTGTCGATGGCCGCGATATGGTCGGCGTCCACCGCGTGGCGCAGACCATAACCCCAGGCCAGCAGGCTGGCGGCCATCAGCGCGCCGCTGCCGCCGAACGCCGTAAACGCCCAGCCCCAGGCCAGCAAATTGGCGGCAATCAATGCCAGCACCAGCGCCGCTGCGCGCGGCTGCTGACGCAAAATCGTCACTATCATATCGGTGTCCTTTAAGCCTGCAGGCGGGCCGCAGCGATAACCGCCTGGCCGAAGGCAATCGCGCCATCGCCTGCGGGCAGCTGCTGCGGAAAGAGCAGAGTAAAATCGGCCAGATAAAAGGTCAATCGCGCCGTCAGCAGGCGGTTGTGCAGTACCCCGCCGCCGAAGGCCAGCGTGTGAATATTCCGCGCGTTCGCGCAATCGCGCATCATGGCCGCCAGCCCGCGGGCCAGCGCATCATGAAAGGCCCACGCTTTTTGCGCCGGGCTCGCCTGCCAGCTCAGCCACTGCTGCCAGAACGTCGCCAGATCCAGTTTTCCATCGCGCCACGGCAGGGTCACCGGATGCTCAACTCCTTCGCAGGTCGCCGCCAGCGCCTCCAGACGGCACGCCGCTTCCCCCTCATAGCTCAGGGTTAGCGGCGCGCACTCCAGCGCGCAGGCGACGGCGTCAAACAGACGGCCGCACGACGATGCCTGCGGCGCATTAATACCGCGCTCGATTGCCCGCGCCAGCAGCGGCCAGCTTTGCTGGCGCAGCGCGGCGGTGTCGGCATAATTCTGCCACTCGGGGACGAAGGCCAGGCAGTGGGCGAGCAGATTGCGCCACGGCTGACGCGCCGCGAGGTCGCCGCCGGGCAGCGCCACCGCCGGCAGACCGCCGAGATGCTCGCACTCGCGATAGTTGACCCGCAGGCACTCGCCGCCCCACAGCTCGCCGTTTTCCCCCATCCCGATACCGTCGAGGATAAGGGCAATCACGTCGCCTCCCTCCCGCGGCCAGCGGTGCTCGGCCAGGCAGGCGGCCGCGTGGGCATGATGATGCAACACGCGGTCCACCGGCAGCATAAGCGACGCCGCCCACCGCGAAGCGCGGTAGCCGGGATGGGCGTCGGCAACCACCCGCTGCGGGGTAAAAGCGTAAATCTCCTGCATCAGACGCAGCGCCTGCCGCCACTGCGCCTCGACGCCCTCCTCATCGAGATCGCCAAAATGCTGGCTGAGCACCGCTTCATCGCCGCGCAGCAGGCAGAACGTATTTTTCATATCCGCGCCGAGAGCCAGCAGCGGCGGTACGTCGTGGAAACCCGGCGGCAGCGCCAGCGCGTCAGGCACGTAGCCACGGGCACGGCGCAGCATCTCGCCGCTTTGCCGCACCACGGAATCATCCATCCGCTGCACAATCTCGCGATTATGCAGCAGAAATCCGTCGGCAATTCCGGCTAAATCCGCCAGCGCCTCGGCGTTGGTTAACGCCGGCGGGCGGCCGCTGAGGTTGCCGGAGGTCATCACTAATGGGCGCGCCAGCGCCTGCGAAAGTAAATGCTGCAGTGGATTAGACGGCAGCATCCCCCCTACTTCCGCAAGCCCTGGCGCAATCTGGTCGCACAGGCCGGCCACCTGCGTTTTCTCCAGCAGCACGATCGGCGCGGCGGGCGAGGTCAGCAGCGTCAGCGCCGGTTCATCGAGCCCCGCCGTTGTCGCCAGCATCACCGCCAGCGGTTTCGCCGGGCGATACTTACGCGCCCGCAGCTTCGCCACGGCCTCGCGGTTTCCGGCGTCGCACAGCAGATGGAAACCGCCCAGCCCCTTCACCGCCACAATATCGCCCGCCAGCAGGCGAGCAATCGTCGCATCTAAGGCGGCTTCGCCAAATAAATGTTCCTGCGGGCCGCGCCACTCCAGCTGCGGCCCGCACTCGGCGCAGGCTACCGGCTGCGCGTGAAAGCGGCGATCGGCGGGATCGCCATATTCCGCCGCGCAGGCGGGGCAAAGAGGAAACGGCGACATAGAGGTCAGCGGGCGGTCGTAGGGCATAGCGCGAATAATGGTAAAGCGCGGCCCGCAGTGGGTGCAGTTGATAAACGGATAGCGGTAGCGGCGCTCCCGCGGGTTGTTCATCTCCGCCAGGCATGCCGGGCAGGTAGCGGCATCGGGCACAATCTGCGTGCGCATGCTTCCGGCCCCGCTTTGGCGGATGGTAAAGCCCGGCGGCGGCGCGGCCCAGACAAAAGGCGCCGCTGCCGCGCTGTCGATACGCGCCAGCGGCGGGCAGCGCCGGGTTAACGCGGCGAGAAATGGCGCATCATCGCCGACAAGGCGCACCAGCACGCCGTCGCCGTCGTTGCACACGTCGCCGCGCAGCTCCAGCTGCTGCGCCAGCTGCCAGACGAAGGGGCGGAATCCCACCCCCTGCACTTTACCGCGAATGCGGATTTGCACCCCGTTCATTGCGCGACCGGCTTACCAGGCCAGCGCGGTGCGGCGGCGTTTTTCGATATTCATCTGTTCGAGCTTGTTGCGGTCGACGCAAATCAGCGCGTGGGTCGGACAGGCATCCATACAGGCCGGGCCTTCCTCACGGTGGTGGCAAAGGTCGCATTTGTTGGCTTCGGCTTTTTCCGCCATCACGTTCAGCCCCGCGCCGCTGTGGCGGATAACCGGGCGCACCACCACTTCCATGGCGCCGTAGGGACAGGCCACCACGCAGGTTTTGCAGCCGATGCAGCGCTCCTGCATCACGTGGACGAAGCCCTGATCGCGGCCGATCGCGCCGTTCGGACAGACGTTGGCGCACGGGGCGTCCTCGCACTGACGGCAGGCGGTGGCCGTCGACACGTTAACGCCTTTGATCACGTGAATACGCGGTAAAAAGCTTTTTGGCGTCAGCGCGGCGCAGTCCTGATTTTCCTGATGAGAGACCACGCAGGCCACTTCACAGGTGCGGCAGCCGATGCATTTGCTCGCGTCGGCGATAATGAAACGGTTCATCCATTTCTCCAGCTGTAAGAAGGTTACGCGCCGGAGTATGCATAATGCGTTCCAACTTTTATCTTGCTGATATTAAAGAAGATAAATACGGAAGATACTGTCATCGTCAGTTGTGACGATGACAGCTGACGACGTCAGGCGTGCGGGCCGGGAACCATCGAGTCGCGTTCAATCAGCTCGCCGGAAAAGGTTTGCTGAAATTTAAAATCGCCGCCGTCGAGCATAAAGATCAGCCGGTTGATGCTCTCTTTGATCATCTCCGTCACCGGGACTTTGACGCTGGAGAGCGCCGGCACCATAAACGGCGCCAGCGCGATATCGTCAAAGCCCACCACCGAAACCTGCTCCGGAACCTTGACGCCGAGCTGGTGCAGCTGCTTCATCGCGCCAACCGCCATATCGTCGTTGCTCGCCACCAGCGCGCTATAGCCGACGCGGCGCTGGCGCAGCGTCTCGACTCCCGCCGCGCCGGTTTCCGGCGTCCAGCGGCCTTCGACGATCAGAGAGTCATTCAGGGCAATGCCGCCGCGGGCCAGCGCGTCTTTATAGCCCGAGAGGCGCTCTACGCCGGTTGGCGAATCCAGCGAACCGGTAATAAACGCGATTTCCCGATGGCCCAGCGCGATAAGCTTTTCCACCGCCATCATCGCCGAGGCCTTTTGATCGGACCAGACGCAGTGGCTGGCGTTGCGGCGCAGGCGGCGGTTGAGCACCATGATCGGCCGCTCATGATTTTCGATAATCTCATCCATCTCATCAACGCTGAGAAAGCGCGGATAGATAATAATCGCATCGCAGCGCAGATCGAGCAGATACTGAATCGCCTCGCGCTCCTCCTCCGCGCTGTGCTTGCCGTCGGCGAGGATCAGCTGCCGCCCTTTGTCTTCGGTCATCCGCGCCACGTGGTAAAGCAGTTCGCTGAAATAGACGCCGTGATAAAGGGTGTTGGTCACCACCAGCCCGAGGGTCTGGGTCTTTTTCGTCGCCAGGTTGCGCGCCAGCAGATTCGGCCGGTAGCCGCTTTCGGCCACCGCCTGGAAGACGCGATCTTTGGTCTCCTGGCTGACATAGCCGTTCCCCGACAGCACCCGCGAAACGGTGGCCTTTGACACCCCCGCGCGCTTCGCTACCTCCAGCATCGTTGCCATGTGGTTATTCCTGTTGCCAATGTTGCCCGCAGTGTACTGCACGCGCTGCGCTTTTTCAGCATTTGCGCGTCGCCCGCGCTGATGCGCACACAGCGATCAAAATCACAAAATCAAGATCTTATTTTTTTATTTCTTGTATGCATTCATGAAACTAATCATGATTTTATGGAACCGGTTTCCTATGTATGCATGATGCCGCTCCGCTTTCCGGCGCGGTGACAAGCCAGTACCCCATTGATAAACAGGATAAAATCCGATGTCTAAAAATTATGCAGCTCTGGCGCAGCAGATTATCGCGGCAATTGGCGGCGCAGATAACGTTGCCGCCGTCACCCACTGCATGACCCGCCTGCGTTTCGTGGTCAAAGACAACGAGCGGGTCGACAGCGCCACCCTCAAAGGGCTGAAAGGCGTGCTCGGCGTCGTGCGTAGCGATAACCAGTGCCAGGTGATCGTGGGCAATACCGTCTCCCAGGCGTATCGTGAAGTGGTTGCGCTGCTGCCGGGGGATCTGCGCCCCGCCGAACCGCAGGGGAAACCACCCATTACTCTGAAACGCATCGGCGCCGGGATCCTCGACGCGCTGATCGGCACCATGTCGCCGCTGATCCCGGCGATTATCGGCGGATCGATGGTTAAGCTGCTGGCAATGATCCTCGAGATGACCGGCGTGCTGCCCAAAGGCGCGCCAACGCTGACTATTCTGACGGTGATCGGCGACGGCGCGTTCTTCTTCCTGCCGCTGATGGTCGCGGCCTCCGCGGCGGTGAAGTTCAAAACCAATATGTCGCTGGCGATTGCGATTGCCGGGGTGCTGGTACACCCGAGCTTTATCGAGCTGATGGCCAAAGCCGCCCAGGGCGAGCACGTGGAGTTCGCCTTTATTCCGGTGACGGCGGTGAAATACACCTATACCGTGATCCCGGCGCTGGTGATGACCTGGTGCCTCTCCTATATCGAACGCTGGGTCGACCGTATCACCCCGGCGGTGACAAAAAACTTCCTTAAACCGATGCTGATCGTGCTGATCGCCGCTCCGCTGTCGATTCTGCTGATTGGCCCGCTCGGCATCTGGATCGGTAGCGCCATTTCCGCGCTGGTCTATACGATCCACAGCTATCTCGGCTGGCTGTCGGTGGCGATCATGGGCGCCCTGTGGCCGCTGCTGGTAATGACCGGGATGCACCGGGTCTTTACCCCGACTATCATTCAGACCATCGCCGAAACCGGCAAAGAGGGCATGGTAATGCCGTCGGAAATCGGCGCTAATCTGTCGCTGGGCGGTTCGTCGCTGGCGGTGGCGTGGAAAACCAAAAACCCGGAGCTGCGCCAGACGGCGCTGGCGGCCGCGGCTTCCGCGATTCTGGCGGGGATTTCCGAACCGGCGCTGTACGGCGTGGCGGTGCGGCTGAAGCGACCGCTGATCGCCAGCCTGATCAGCGGCTTTATCTGCGGCGCGGTGGCCGGTATTGCCGGGCTCGCCAGCCACTCAATGGCGGCGCCAGGGTTGTTTACCAGCGTCCAGTTTTTCGACCCGGCCAATCCGATGACCATCGTCTGGGTCTTCGGCGTCATGGCGCTGGCGGTAGTGCTGTCGTTTGTCCTGACGCTAATGCTTGGCTTTGAAGATATTCCGCAAGAAGAAGCCGCCGCCGACGCCAGACAGCGCCAGGCCGGCACCCAGGCTTCTCACGCCTGAACACCATTTTGTTAACGAGGTAACGCATGGCGACTTTTCCACAGGGATTTTTATGGGGCGGCGCACTGGCCGCCAACCAGTCCGAAGGGGCATATCTGGAGGGTGGCAAAGGGCTGACCACCGTCGATATGATTCCCCACGGCGCGCACCGCCTGGCGGTCAAGCTGGGGCAGGAGAAACGCTTCGCGCTGCGCGACGATGAGTTCTACCCGAGCCACGAGGCGATCGATTTTTATCATCGTTATAAAGAAGATATCGCCCTGATGGCGGAGATGGGCTTTAGCGTCTTCCGCACCTCTATCGCCTGGAGCCGTCTGTTTCCTAAGGGCGATGAGCTGGAACCGAACCCGGAAGGGATCGCCTTTTATCGCTCGCTGTTCGAGGAGTGCAAAAAGCACCGCATCGAGCCGCTGGTGACGCTGTGCCATTTCGACGTGCCGATGCACCTGGTCACCGAGTACGGCTCCTGGCGCAATCGAAAAATGGTGGAGTTCTTCACCCGCTACGCCCGCACCTGCTTTGAAGCCTTTGATGGCTTGGTGAAATACTGGCTTACCTTCAATGAAATCAACATCATGCTGCATAGCCCGTTCTCCGGCGCCGGTCTGGTGTTTGAAGAGGGGGAAAATCAGGAGCAGGTGAAATACCAGGCCGCCCATCACGAACTGGTCGCCAGCGCCTTAGCGACCAAAATCGCCCACGAGGTGAATCCGCAAAATCAGGTCGGCTGTATGCTGGCGGGCGGCAACTTCTACCCCTACTCCTGTAAGCCGGAAGACGTGTGGATGGCGCTGGAGAAAGATCGCGAGAACCTGTTCTTTATCGATGTCCAGGCGCGCGGCGCGTATCCGGTCTGGGCGGCGCGGGTATTCCGCGAGAAAGGCGTGACCATCGCCAAAGAAGCGGGCGATGATGAGATCCTGCGCCATACCGTCGATTTCGTCTCCTTCAGCTACTACGCTTCACGCTGCGCGTCGGCGGAGATGAACGCCGGCAACACCAGCGCCGCCAATATCGTTAAATCGCTGAAGAACCCGCATATTCAGGCCAGCGAATGGGGCTGGGGCATCGACCCGCTCGGCCTGCGCATCACCATGAATATGATGTATGACCGCTACCAGAAACCGCTGTTCCTCGTGGAAAACGGTCTCGGCGCGCGGGATGAGATTGACGCTAACGGCGAGATTAACGACGACTACCGCATCAGCTATCTGCGCGAGCATATTAAAGCGATGGGTGACGCCATCGAGGACGGCATTCCGGTGATGGGCTACACCAGCTGGGGCTGTATCGATCTGGTGTCCGCCTCCACCGGCGAGATGAGCAAGCGCTACGGCTTTGTCTACGTCGACCGCGACGATGCCGGACGCGGCACGCTGGCGCGAAAACGCAAAAAGTCGTTCTGGTGGTATAAGAAGGTGATTGCCAGCAATGGGGAAGATTTGGCGTAGTGTGCCCCGCGGACTGAGGGAGCCTCAGCCTAACAAACACCTGTAACACGGAAATTTTCCCGGCTTGCGCTACGCTTAGCCGGGCTACAGGTTCATCAACGCCGCGACCCGGGAAAAAAGTACGCTTGCTCCCCTGACCGAACTTCCGGCTAC
>NZ_JBEAFQ010000067.1:0-27560 GCF_040062275.1 Klebsiella sp. GW_Kp182
TCATAAAAAACTGCACCTTACTTCGTTGGGAGTCCAACTTTTTGGGTGCAGTTCACGCGGCCGGTCTTTTTTTATTCCCCTTCCGGACGCTGCATCCCCGCAATCTGCGGCATGACCTCACGCATCAGATCGAGAAACTTACGCAACCGCGTCGGATAGTAGCGCGCCCAGGGATACACCAGGTGTACCGGCAGCGGTGAGGCTCGCCACTGCGGGAACAGCTCCACCAGCCGCCCGGCGGCAATATCGTCCGCTACCGCCCAGCTCGACACAATCGCCGCGCCCAGCCCCGCCAGCGCGGTATTACGCGCCACATGCACGCTATCGGTACTCAGACACGGCGCGATGGCAAAGGTAATAAGCTGCTCATCCACCTGCGACTGCAGCCTCACCTCATGCTGATAGAACGTGCTGATGGCTATCCACGGCAGCAACGACATCTCCTGCGGCGCGCTTAACGGCGGCAAGTTTGCCAGCAGCGATGGGGATGCCACCACGCTGCGGGGAACCTCGGCCAGCAGTACCGATACCGTAGCCGGATCCACCTCAGCCCCCACGCGAATCGCGCAGTCGATACCATCGCTCAGAAAATCGACCGTCTTATCGTTCAGCATCCATTCAACCGCCAGCTGGGGATAGCGCTGCAAAAAATCCACCAGCGGTCCCAGCAGCTGTTGCTGACCAAACGCATGCGGGGCCCGCACCCTTAAAATCCCCACCGGCCGGTCATCGGTGATCCGCAGGTCGTCCTCCAGCGCCAGCCAGGCATCGACGACCTGGCGGGCATGCTGATAACAGCGCTCACCGTCATCGGTCAGCTTCATCGCGTGAGTCGTGCGCAGAATCAGCTTTGCGCCAAGCAGCCCCTCCAGAGACTGAAGCCGTCGACTTACCGTCGCCTGGGTCGTATTCATCTGTACCGCGGCGGCGGAGAGAGACCCGGCCTCCACGATACGAATGAACGTACGCATCAGTTCGATACGATCTATACGCTCTTGCTTCTTCATTTATATTTTGCCTATACGTTTAGCGTATAACCGTTTTACCACCGGGCTATCTACCGCGCCAGCCGGATTACGGGAAAAATAGCGCCATCGCTTCTAAGAGGAATCCACCATGACACCAACTCCACTCACCTCCCGCGCCGCCGGGTGGGTCATTTTCATCCTTGCGCTGGGCGCAGGCTTCAGCGTCGCCTCAATCTATTACGCGCAACCGCTGCTGCCGCTGATGGGGGCTAACCTCCATTTGAGCGTTGAGGGTATGGGTCTGGTTCCGACCCTGACCCAGGCCGGCTACGCGCTGGGCATACTTTTCCTTCTCCCGCTTGGCGACCGCCACGACCGCAGAAAGCTGATCCTGATGAAAAGCGCCGCGCTGGCCGTCCTGTTGCTGCTCTGCAGCCTTACCGGTCAGCTAAGCTCTCTGCTGATTGTCAGCCTGCTTATCGGTATGGCCGCGACCATGGCACAGGATATCGTACCGGCAGCCGCGATTCTGGCTCCCGCGGGCAAGCAGGGGAAAATGGTGGGTACGGTGATGACCGGCCTGCTGCTGGGGATCCTGCTGTCGCGAACCGTTAGTGGTCTGGTGGGGGCGCTATTCGGCTGGCGGGTAATGTATCAGGCGGCTGCGGTCAGCATCGCGATGATTGGTGTGGTGATGTGGCGCGTGCTGCCGCGCTTCGAAATTCACTCAACCCTCAGCTACCCGCAGCTGATGAAATCGATGGCGCATCTGTGGAAACGCTATCCGGCACTCCGTCGCGCCGCATTCGCCCAGGGATTCCTCTCTATCGCCTTTAGCGCCTTCTGGTCTACGCTTGCGGTCATGCTGTTGGCGCACTATCAGATGGGCAGCGCGGTAGCCGGTGGCTTCGGTATTGCAGGGGCTGCCGGGGCGCTTGCCGCCCCGCTGGCAGGCGGCCTGGCCGACAAGTTCGGCGCAGAAAAAGTCACGCAAATGGGCGCGGCGCTGGTGACGGTTTCGTTTGCCCTGATGTTTTTGCTGCCTGCGCTACCGCCGCATGGTCAGCTAATCCTGATTGCCATCTCGGCCGTCGGTTTTGACCTGGGGCTGCAATCCAGCCTCGTAGCGCACCAGAACCTGGTGTATGGCCTGGAGCCGCAGGCGCGCGGACGCCTCAACGCGCTGCTGTTCACCGGCGTGTTTATTGGGATGTCGCTGGGTTCAGTACTGGGAAGCAAACTGTATGTGCTCGCAGGCTGGAGCGGCGTGGTGACCCTCGCCGTCGTAACCGGTGCGATTGCCCTTGGGATCCGCCTGCTGGAAAGCGCCAGGGTCGTATCGGCGCAGCGAACCGCCAGATAAAGAGCGAACCGTCAGGTAAAAAAAGCCGCTGTGCAATTCCTGCAGAGCGGCTTTTCTTTCATCAGAACAACTCAAACCGTGCGGCGAGCAAACTCTTTCACGCGAAAGCCCAGCAGCAGCAGCGTCGCGAAATAGGCGACAACGCCGGCCACCACGACCACCATCAAGCGCAGCAGGCGGAACGGCATCGTCCCCTGCGACCACTCCGGCATCAGGTACATCACACCCAGCAGCGCCGCTGACATAATAATCACCGCGATGACCAGGCGCAGCAGGAACAGGAACCAGCCCGGCTGAGGCGTAAAAATTTTCTGTTTCCGCAGCTGCCAGTAGAGCAGCGCGGCGTTCAGGCAGGCCGCCAGACCAATCGACAACGACAGACCAGCGTGCTTCAGGGGGCCAATAAAGGCGAGGTTCATCACCTGCGTCATGATCAGCGTGACGATGGCAATTTTCACCGGCGTTTTAATGTCCTGCCGCGAATAGAATCCGGGAGCCAGCACCTTCACGACGATGAGCCCCATAAGCCCGACAGAATATGCCACCAGCGCGCGCTGGGTCATCGCGGCATCAAAAGCGGTAAATTTCCCGTACTGGAATAACGCGACCGTCAGCGGCTTGGCCAGGATCCCTAACGCCACCGCGCTCGGTAGCGCGAGCAGGAAGCACAGGCGTAATCCCCAGTCCATCAAACGGCAATATTCATCGTGATTGCCGCTGGCGAAGCTTTTAGACAGCGAAGGCAGCAAAATGGTCCCCAGCGCCACGCCCAGTACGCCGGACGGAAACTCCATCAGACGATCGGCGTAGTACATCCACGATACGGAGCCGGAAACGAGGAATGAGGCAAAAATCGTGTTAATGATCAGCGAGATTTGGCTGACGGAGACGCCGAGGATCGCCGGGCCCATCTGTTTCACCACCCGCACCGCGCCAGCATCTTTAAGGTTGACCCGCGGCAGCACCAGCATGCCGATTTTTTTCAGATGCGGCAGTTGCCAGGCGAGCTGCAAAATACCGCCAACCGTTACCGCCCACGCCATTGCCAGCATCGGCGGATTAAAATAGGGCGCGGCAAACAGCGCAAAACCAATCATGCTGACGTTCAGGAAGGTCGGGGCAAAAGCAGGCACCGAAAAGCGGTTCCAGGTATTCAGGATGGCGCCCACGAGTGAAGCCAGGGAGATCAACAGAATATAGGGAAAAGTGATGCGCAAGAGCTGCGTGGTCAGGGCGAACTTTTCGGGCGTATTGGCAAATCCCGGCGCGGTGATAGTAATCACCCACGGTGCCGCCAGCATACCGGCGACGGTGACCAGCGCCAGAACCAGCGTCAGCAGCCCCGAAACATAGGCGACGAAAACCCGGGTCGCATCTTCACCCTGCTTGCTTTTATACTCCGCCAGAATCGGCACAAAAGCCTGTGAGAAAGCGCCTTCAGCAAAAATACGCCGTAAAAGGTTCGGGAGTTTAAAAGCAACGAAGAAGGCGTCGGTGGCCATCCCCGCGCCAAAAATACGCGCCACAATCGCATCGCGCGCAAAGCCCAGCACGCGCGAGAACATGGTCATCGAACTGACGGCCGCCAGTGATTTTAAAAGATTCATTAACGTGTTATTCCACAACCCTGGAGTAAAACGCCCGCAAATGCGGGCGCTGGAAAGTGGCGATAGTCTACCGGGTTCATAATGAATTACTACTGTCAGTTGTTACAACGGATTATTCGCTCATCGCTTCGCGCCAGAGTTTCTCTATAACGCGCTGAGCCAGCAGCGCCTGCTCGCCGGACGTTTCAGGAACCGTCTGATTTTGCACGCATTCGATAAAATGCCGCGCGCAGCCGGTAAATCCACGCTGCTCAAGGGTGGTCTGCCAGCCGGGGATCGGGCGCTGGATCACGCCGCGCCCCCGCTCCTCCTGCCACTCCCGCATATCCCGGACTTCATATAATCCGCCGTCGGTTACCGCCTGTACCCACTCCCGCTGGCTTCCGGCGCGGCGGTGCATACTGGTGGTTATCTGCATCATTCCGCAACTGAAATGGTGTTCGGCATACAGCATCTCCCCTTGAGCGGTGGTGTGCAGCGCACCGCCGCTTAAACGCGCTTTATCGCCCGCCAGCCATAGCGCGGTATCGATGACGTGCAGATAGTCATCCAACAGCGTGAAGCGCAGATCGTGGCCCACGCTGTCGCCACGGTGCTTATCCATCCGCAGCGACGCAGCGCTCCCGAGCTGGGCCTTCAGCTCGCGATAGAGGGGGGAAAAACGGCGGTTAAACCCGACCATTAGCGTGAGATGACGGCGAGCGGCCAGCTCAACCAGCGCCTCCGCATCGCTGAGTTTATCCGCCAGCGGTTTATCAACGCAGACATGCACTCCGGCATTGAGCAGGCGGGAAACCACTTCATAATGTGAAGCCGTTGAAGTATGCACGAATACGGCATCACACTGCGCCGCCAGCTGTTCCAGAGAATCCGCATAGGGAATACGCCAGGTTTCACAGATACGCAGCGCTTTCTCTTTCCCGGGCGACCACGCCGCCTGCAGCGTCCAGTCATCTGCGGCCCCCAGCACCGGTAACCACGCCTTTTGCGCGATACCGCCCAGGCCAACCACTCCTATACGTAGTTTCGCCGACATGCTTAATCTCCCAGGTGAGCCAGCAGTGAATCGAGACGCGCTTTTAGCTCGGCAACTTCCGCCTCCAGCGCCTCAACGCGCATCTGAAGATCGTCGCCGGGCGGCGACACGGCCTCCACGACGGTAATCAGTGAATCCATATCATCGCAGAACAGATGCATATAGCGGCTTTCACGCTTGCCAGGCTCCCGCGGCAGACGCGCAACATAGGGGCCATCTTCTCGCGAAGCCAGGTTTTCGAGGACGCTTTCAACCTCGGCCATATCGCTGAATTCATGCATTCGCTGCGCGCGACCGCGGAGTTCGCCAGGCGTCTGCGCCCCGCGCAGCAGCAGTGTGGTCACGATAGCGACTTCCGCCGGCGTGAATTTCAGATCGCCGAATTCAGAGTTGCAGAAGCGTTGTTCATACTTGGTCACCCGATTGCCGAAACCGCTGACCGTACGCAAATAATGGCGCTTGACTAGCGTATCGAGCAGATCCTGAACTTCACTATCGCTGAGCGACATTACCGGTTCACGGTTTGTTTTCTGGTTACAGGCGGTGACCACCGCGTTGACCGACAGGGGGTACTGCTCCGGCGTGGTGACCTGCTTTTCCAGCAGGCAGCCAATGACCCGCGCCTCATGCGCGGTTAACTGATATTTCATGATGTCTCCTTAGCGACCCGGGGTCCAGTCCGGTGTCGTCAACGCCGTCAGTACGTGATCGCGCCACTGCCCATCAATGAGCAGGTAATCTTTGGCGTAACCCTCTTTTTCAAAGCCCAGCCGCGCCAGCAAATCGCCGCTGCGCTGATTATGCGGCATATAGTTTGCCATTATGCGATGGATATGTTGCGTGCGCTGCATATAGCGAATGGCCGACGTCAGCGCTTCATACATCAGCCCCTGCCCTTGCCATTTCTCCCCGATGGAGTAGCCGAGATAGCAGGCATGAAACGATCCGCGCACCACGTTCGAAAAATTCGCCACGCCGATGATCTCTTTTTCTTCCGGGTCAAGCAGAGCAAAATAGAACGCCGAGCCCTGCTTATGAAACTCAGAAATCATCGATAAACGCGCCTGCCAGCCGGAAGGATAACAGTGGCTGTCATCGCGCACCGGTTCCCAGGGTTTTAAGAACCCTTTATTTTCCGCGTAATAATCGGCCAGACGCCAGGCGTCACGATCGTGCACCAGCCGAACCACCAGCCGGTCCGTCGTCAAACGCACCTTCGGTACGTTACTGCGATAGCCAAACATTCCCCTCTCCTGTTCCCCTGACGCAATACTTGCTGACTTTACTATACCTGTCCTGCACGGCGGTGTGAAAACAGCAACATACCATTTTCTGCACCATCTCTGCTTTTCGATGAATAGCCTCTATCGTTCTTGCATTTTGATAAAAAAATATTGTCGCGAGCGCGCTGGGAAAATAGCCATTAACCCCGCAAAATGTCAGAGCTTATTCTTATTTTTCCCTGGAGGGGAAATGTCCCGCGTATCGCAGGCAAGGAGCCTGGGTAAATATTTCCTGTTAGTCGATAACATGCTGGTCGTACTCGGCTTTTTCGTTGTGTTTCCGCTTATCTCCATTCGCTTTGTCGACCAGATGGGATGGGCTGCGCTGATGGTCGGGATTGCGCTCGGCCTGCGTCAGCTGGTGCAGCAAGGCTTAGGAATATTTGGCGGCGCCATTGCCGACCGTTTTGGCGCCAAACCGATGATCGTTACCGGTATGCTGATGCGCGCGGCCGGCTTCGCGGCGATGGCCGTTGCCCATGAACCCTGGGTGCTGTGGCTCTCCTGTATTCTTTCTGGCCTCGGCGGCACGCTATTCGATCCCCCGCGGGCGGCGCTGGTGGTCAAGCTGGTACGCCCGCACCAGCGCGGACGTTTCTTCTCTATCCTGATGATGCAGGACAGCGCAGGAGCGGTGATCGGCGCGCTGCTGGGCAGCTGGCTGCTGCAATATGATTTTCGCCTGGTGTGCAGCGCCGGAGCGGCGCTGTTTATCGCCTGTGCGGCATTCAACGCCTGGTATCTTCCCGCCTGGAAGCTGTCGACGGTCAAAACGCCGGTTCGTGAAGGACTGGGGCGCGTGTTGCGCGACAAACGCTTTGTCACCTATGTGCTGACGCTGACCGGGTATTATATGCTGGCGGTGCAGGTGATGCTGATGCTGCCGATTATGGTTAATGATATTGCGGGTTCTCCGGCGGCGGTCAAATGGATGTACGCCATTGAAGCCACCATTTCGCTAACGCTGCTGTATCCGATTGCCCGCTGGAGCGAAAAGCGTTTTCGCCTGGAGCAGCGCCTGATGGCCGGCCTGCTGATCATGACGCTCGCGATGATGCCAATTGGCCTGAGCAGCAATTTGCAGCAGCTGTTTACGCTGATCTGCGTATTTTATATGGGGTCAATCATCGCTGAACCCGCGCGTGAGACGCTGGGGGCGTCGCTGGCGGATGCGAGAGCGCGCGGCAGCTATATGGGCTTTAGCCGGTTAGGCCTGGCCTTCGGCGGCGCTTTCGGCTACGCAGGCGGCGGCTGGCTGTTCGATGCCGGGAAGGCCGTCGGTCAGCCTGAGCTGCCGTGGCTGATGCTGGGCATTATCGGCCTCGCGACGTTTATTGCGCTGTGGTGGCAGTTCAGTCCAAAACGTTCGGCCTCCGGAATGCTGGAGCCGCGAACCTGATTTGCCGGGCCTTCGTTTCTCCTCCATACTGAATTGAGGATGTTCAGCAACAATGGAGGAGAAACGTGAAGTTATATATCTACGATCACTGCCCGTTCTGCCTTAAAGCCCGCATGATTTTCGGCCTGAAAAATATCCCCGTCGAACTGATTGTGCTCCTGAACGATGATGAATTAACCCCCACCCGAATGATCGGCCAGAAAATGGCGCCAATCCTGCAAAAAGACGATAGCCGCTATATGCCGGAAAGCATGGATATCGTGCACTATGTCGATAAGCTGGACGGCAAACCGCTGCTTACCGGCCCGCGTAATCCGGCGGTGGAAACCTGGCTGCGGAAGGTCAACGGCTACGCGAACCGCCTGCTGATCCCCCGCTTTGCCAAATCCGCGTTTGATGAATTCGCCACGCCAGAGGCGCGCGCCTATTTTGTGAAAAAGAAAGAGGCGGCTATCGGCAGCTTTGCCGACCATCTCGCCCATTCCCCCGGTCTGGTGAAGAACATCAGCGACGATCTGCGGGCGCTGGATAAACTGATTGTCCAGCCAAACGCCGTCAACGGAGAACTCTCTGAAGATGATATTCAGCTCTTTCCTCTGCTGAGGAATCTGACGCTGGTTGCCGGCGTGAACTGGCCGAGTCGGGTGGCCGCCTATCGTGACAACATGGCCAAACAGACGCAGATCAACCTGCTTTCTTCAATGGCTATTTAACCTCAAGGCAGCGGATGGTTTGGCCCTTCGCTGCCGAACGCCTCTTTTTCAGTCTTTTCCGCTAGCACCTCCTGCGCTGGCGGGCCATGCTGCTTTGTGTCAGGATGAACCCATGGCATGACATTAAGGAATCCAATGAAAAAGATGTTTATTGCGGCCGCGCTTATCGTTAGCGGCCTGCTTAGCGCCTGTAATCAGCTCACGCAATATTCCGTGAGCGAGCAGGAAATCAATCAGGCGCTGCAGAAACGTAACCACTTCGCTAAGGATATTGGCCTGCCAGGCGTAGCGGATGCCCATATTGAACTGCAAAATCTTACCAGCGCTATTGGCCGTGAAGAACCAAACAAAGTCACGTTAAGCGGCGTGGCCAATTTAGATCTGAATTCACTTTTCGGGAACCAGAAAGCGACCATCGATCTGAAGCTCAAAGCGCTGCCGGCTTTCAATAAAGAAAAGGGGGCCATTTTCCTGCAGGAGATGGAAGTCGTCGATGCTAAAGTTCAGCCGGAAAAGCTCCAGTCTGTCGTACAGACGCTGATCCCTTACCTGAATCAGTCCCTGCGTAGCTACTTCAATCAGCAGCCTGCCTACGTCCTGCGCGAGGATGCCAGCACCGGTGAAGCGCTGGCGAAAAAGTATGCTAAAGGGATTGAAGTGAAGCCCGGCGAGATTATTATCCCGTTCACCAACTGATGGCTCGGGCGCTGAAGCGCCCGATTTTTTACGGAAGTTGATGCAAAGGAAAACGTTTACGCTTATCCTTAGTGCCCGGCAAAAACAGCCCTGATGACTGAACCTATTAGCCGGAGCCTTCCATGACAGCACAATCCCAGGTATTGAAAATCCGCCGCCCTGATGACTGGCATATCCATCTGCGCGATGACGATATGTTAAAAACCGTCGTGCCTTATACCAGTGAATTTTATGGCCGGGCAATCGTGATGCCAAACCTGGTACCGCCTGTCACTACCGTCGAAGCCGCCCTCGCCTATCGCCAGCGTATCGTTGATGCGATCCCTGCGGGCCATGATTTTACGCCGCTGATGACCTGCTATCTGACGGATACGCTCGACCCGGCTGAGCTGGAGCGCGGATTTAACGAAGGCGTATTCACTGCCGCCAAGCTCTATCCGGCCAACGCCACCACCAACTCCAGCCACGGCGTCACCAGTACGGATGCCATTATGCCGGTGCTGGAACGCATGGAAAAGCTGGGGATGCCTCTGCTGGTTCACGGTGAGGTCACCCATGCTGATATCGATATTTTTGACCGGGAAGCGCGCTTTATTGAAACGGTCATGGAGCCGCTGCGTCAGCGCCTGCCCGGCCTGAAGGTGGTCTTCGAACACATCACGACCAAAGATGCCGCTGAATACGTACGCGACGGTAACGAGCTGCTGGCGGCCACCATCACCCCGCAGCACCTGATGTTCAACCGTAACCATATGCTGGTTGGCGGCGTGCGTCCCCACCTTTATTGCCTGCCGATCCTGAAACGCAATATTCACCAGCAGGCGCTGCGCGAACTGGTTGCCAGCGGTTTTGACCGCGCTTTCCTCGGCACGGATTCCGCTCCCCATGCCCGCCATCGTAAGGAAGCCAGCTGCGGATGCGCAGGCTGTTTTAACGCGCCGACCGCGCTGGGCAGCTACGCCACGGTATTTGAGGAGATGAACGCCCTGCAACACTTTGAAGCCTTCTGTTCGCTTAACGGCCCCCGCTTCTATGGCCTGCCGGTCAATGAGGGCTACGTGGAGCTGGTGCGCGAAGAGAGCCAGGTGGTCGAGAGTATCGCCCTGCCAGGCGACGCGCTGGTGCCGTTCCTTGCCGGGGAAACCGTGCGCTGGACGATGAAAAAATAAATAGCCTGCCCCCTGTTGTAAATCTTCAGATAGTACTGTATAAACAAACAGTACATTATCCAGGGGGCAATTATGCGTATTGAAGTCTCTATCGCCAAATCAACAGCCTTACCCAACGGCGCCTTAGATGCGCTGAACAATGAACTCTCGCGTCGTATCGAACAGCAGTTTCCCTCTACCTCAAGTCAGGTAACGGTTCGGTACGCGGCTAATAACAATCTGTCGGTTATCGGCGGCCTGAAAGAAGACAAAGACCGGATTAGCGAAATCCTGCAAGAAACCTGGGAAAGCGCTGACGACTGGTTTGTCCGCGACTAGTCAATTAAATTTGCTCCCTCATTGTGCAATTTTTTGCCGGGTCGCCCCGGCTTTTTTATTTTTTTCATAGTCAGACTCTCCCCTATTGCTTTTCCTTAGCACCTTCATAAATAACAATTAACCCTCCCTGATTTGCCTAAAAAATCAGCAAATGGGCGCGTATGTATCTCTATTTCATTTAATTTCTCGAGTTTATTCTTGACTACTGATATAATTAACTTGCTTCAAAAAACACGCATTAAACCTCGAGAACTGTTGTCTTTTAACATATGAATAAGGGGTTATGATGGAAAAGAATAATGAAGTCATCCAGACCCATCCCCTCGTCGGATGGGACATCAGCACCGTTGATAGTTACGATGCGCTGATGTTGCGCCTGCACTACCAAAACCCCGCTCAAGAAAGCAGTAGAGACGCAGAGATTGGCCAGACGCTATGGCTAACGACGGACGTCGCACGTCAGTTTATTTCGATTCTGGAAGCAGGTATTGCGAAGATTGAATCTGGCGAATACCAGGAAAATGAGTATCGAAGGCATTAAAATTTAGCGCTAATGTCAGAATATTCACTTAACAGGCACCCTCGGGTGCCTGAATTATTTTCGGGCTTGTATAACAGCAGGTTGTTAATTACCCTGCTAATAAAGCAATAACCTGGAACTCACCATGCAATACGATCTTATCATTATCGGTAGCGGCTCGGTCGGCGCTGCCGCAGGCTATTATGCGCGGCAGGCAGGGCTCAACGTACTGATGATTGATGCCCATCAGCCGCCGCATCAGGAAGGCAGCCATCACGGCAGTACCCGCCTCATTCGTCACGCCTATGGCGAAGGCGAAAGATATGTCCCCCTGGTACTGCGCGCGCAACAGCTATGGGATGAGTTTGCCGCCGCCAGCGGTGAAGCCGTCTTTGAACGTACAGGAGTGATTAACCTCGGGCCTGCCGGCTCCGACTTTCTGCGCAATGTTGCCAGCAGCGCGCGCGAGTTCCAGCTCAATATCGAAGAAATGGATGCGCAGACGGTGATGACTCGCTGGCCGGAAATTCGTATTCCTGATGATTATCGGGCGATATTTGAACCCGCATCCGGCATACTGCGCAGCGAACTGGCCGTTGAAAGCTGGATCCGTCTGGCACGCGAAGCGGGCGCCGCACAGCTCTTCAATTGCCCGGTGTCGGCCATTCACCACGCGCCGAACGGCGTAACCGTCGATACGCTTGATGGTGAGTACAGCGGCAAAAAACTGCTGGTTAGCGCCGGTACCTGGGTTACCCGGCTGATGCCAGAACTCCCTGTCCAGCCGGTACGTAAAATTTTCGCCTGGTTTCAGGCGGATGGCCGCTACAGCAGCAAAAATAATTTCCCGGCGTTTACCGGTGAGTTAGCGAATGGCGATCAGTTTTACGGTTTCCCGGCAGAAGATAACGAATTGAAAATCGGCAAGCATAACGGCGGGCAGCCTATTTCCACGCCGGAAGAGCGTAAGCCGTTTGGTGCCGTTGCAACGGACGGCTCTGAAGCTTTTAGCTTCTTGCGTAATGTGTTGCCCGGTATCGGCGGCTGCCTGCATGGCGCATCCTGTACCTATGACAACACCGCCGACGAGGACTTTATCATTGATACGCTGCCCGGCCAGCCGGATACGCTATTGATTACCGGCCTGAGCGGACACGGCTTTAAGTTCGCACCGGTACTCGGTGAACTGGCCACACGGTTCGCGCTTGAAGAACCCTTTGGGTTTGATCTATCCCCGTTTTCACTGGCGCGGTTTAAGAAATAATCGCCCGCCGTACAACCTGACAACCACGCTAAAGAAACGGCCTCGCTTGAGGCCGTGAATGATGAGAGAGATGATGCGTCGCCTGTTCGAATTACTGGTTAACAACATCCGCGAACATTTTATGATTTATCTGGCGCTATGGCTTCTGCTGGCGTTTATCGATCTTATCTGGCTATGGTTTTTCTGAAGGCTCAGGATCCGGGATCCCCAGCTTCGTATTCAACCGACCGCGAGATTTATTAAAGATCTTATTGCCATTCTCGCGGCCGGCGCGCAGTTTTCGCTGCTCCTCTTCCGGCAGCTTATGCTCTTCCATGCAGGCTTCGCTACAGCAGCCGGCGAATTTCTCCGCGCAGGCAGGACACTGAATAAACAGCAGGTGGCAACCATCGTTCAGGCAGTTGGTATGGCTGTCGCAGGGAGCGCCGCACTGATGGCAATGGGCGATAACATCATCTGAGATACGCTCTCCCATCCGCTCATCGAATACAAAGTTCTTACCGACAAAGCGAACCGGCAGCCCCTGTTCGCGCGCGCGTCGCGCGTATTCGATAATCCCGCCCTCAATATGCGAGACCTTAGTGAACCCATTGTGCTTCATCCACGCGCTGGCTTTTTCGCAGCGGATACCGCCGGTGCAGTACATCACGATATTTTTATCTTTATGTTCCTGCATCATCTCAACGGCCTTCGGCAGCTGGTCGCGAAACGTATCCGCCGGGATCTCCAGCGCGTTCTCGAAATGGCCGACCTCATATTCGTAATGGTTACGCATATCAATAAAGACCGCATCCGGGTCGTCCAGCATCGCATTGACTTCCGCAGCCTTTAAATAATCGCCCACGTCCGATGCATCAAACGTCGGATCGTCAATCCCATCCGCGACGATCCGATCGCGTACCTTGAGACGCAGAACCCAGAAGGATTTACCGTCATCATCGAGGGCGATATTCAGGCGCAGGCCATTCAGGGCGGGATCAAAAGCGTATAAGAATTCGCGCAGCGCATCGACCCGGCTTTGCGGAACGCTAATTTGCGCGTTAATACCTTCGTGAGCCAGATAAATTCGGCCAAAAACGTTCAGCTTAGTCAACGCAATCCACAGCGCATCGCGCGTGGCTTTTGGGTCGATAATAGTGAAATATTTATAAAACGAGATCGTCGTGCGCGGCTCGGTCTCAGCCAACATTTGCGCCTTTAACGTCTCATTTGAAATGCGGTTATGTAACACTGGCATGGTGTACCTGCTCGGCATAGTCAATGAGTAAAATAAACGGCGGGCATCATATAGCAAACACGCTTAATTTACATCCCCACATTTTGCGCTACATTTTTCTCACCCATATTTGCTTGCGTTAACATTAAATGCCATCTGCGGCCGGTATTTTGGCTGAGGCATAAAAAAATGCGATAATAGAACACGTTGCTTAATTAAACAGGTATGAGATGACCCATTTACCTAAATTTTCCGCAGCGTTGCTGCACCCGCGTTACTGGTTGCTTTGGCTCGGGATCGGCCTGCTCTGGTTGGTTGTTCAGCTGCCTTATCCGCTGATTTATCGCCTCGGAACCGGTCTTGGCCGCCTCGCCATGCGGCTAATGAAGCGCCGGGCCAAAATAGCCAACCGGAATCTGGAGCTCTGTTTTCCCGATAAGAGCGAACAAGAGCGTCACCGCATGGTCGTGGCAAACTTTGAATCCGTTGGCATGGGGTTAATGGAAACCGGCATGGCCTGGTTCTGGCCGACGAAGCGTATTGCGCGCTGGACTGACTCCATCGGCGTCGAGCATATCCGTGATGTTCAGGCGCAAAAGCGCGGCATTTTGCTGATTGGCATTCATTTCCTCACGCTGGAGATGGGCGCGCGCATGTTCGGTATCAACGAGCCGGGCATTGGCGTTTATCGTCCAAACGATAACCCGGTTATCGACTGGCTGCAGACATGGGGACGCCTGCGCTCCAACAAAGACATGATCGATCGTAAGGATCTGAAAGGCATGATCCGCGCGCTGAAAAAGGGTGAAGTGATCTGGTATGCGCCGGATCACGACTATGGCCCGGCCGCCAGCGTATTTGTGCCGTTTTTCGCCGTTGACCAGGCCGCGACCACTTCGGGCACCTGGATGCTGGCAAAGATGTCTAAAGCCTGCGTTGTGCCGTTCGTGCCGCGCCGTAAACCGGACGGTAAAGGCTATGAGCTGATTATCCTGCCGCCGGAGTGCGATCCGCCGCTGGACGATGCGGAGACTACCGCCGTCTGGATGAACAAAGTGGTAGAGAAGTGCATATTGATGGCGCCGGAACAGTATATGTGGATGCATCGCCGCTTTAAAACGCGTCCTGAAGGCATTCCTTCTCGTTACTAGCGCCTCCCGGCGCGCGCTCGCGCAATGGCTCCGCATCTGAATCCGGATGCGGAGTAAGCCCCACCGTTCAGAGCCCTCCTTTAGCTTTAAAAGCTCTCCTCCATTGCGGCAACCATTTCTCAGGCGCATAATTAGCAGGCTCATATTTTCAATTATTTGACCTGCGCGGCAGGCCAGTGGAATCCTATGCCCTCTGCTGATACCCCCATTAACTGGAAACGTAATCTCACCGTCACCTGGCTCGGCTGCTTTTTAACCGGCGCCGCCTTTAGCCTGGTGATGCCGTTCCTCCCGCTCTACGTCGAACAACTCGGCGTAACCGGCCATAGCGCCCTCAATATGTGGTCAGGGCTGGTTTTCAGCATTACCTTTTTATTTTCCGCCGTGGCCTCCCCCTTCTGGGGCGGTCTCGCGGACCGCAAAGGGCGCAAAATTATGCTGCTGCGCTCGGCCCTCGGTATGGCAATCGTTATGCTGCTGATGGGCCTGGCGCAGAATATCTGGCAGTTTCTGATCCTGCGCGCGCTGTTAGGTCTGCTCGGCGGATTTATTCCTAACGCCAATGCGCTGATAGCGACGCAAATTCCCCGTCATAAGAGCGGCTGGGCGCTGGGGACTCTCTCTACCGGGGCGGTCAGCGGCGCGCTGCTGGGGCCGCTGGCCGGCGGTTTCCTGGCCGATCACTGGGGATTGCGTACCGTCTTCTTTATGACAGCAGGCGTACTGTTTATTTGTTTCTTATTTACCCTTTTTCTCATCCGCGAAAATTTTGTCGCCGTCAGTAAAAAAGAGATGCTCAGCGCGAAAGACGTTTTCACGTCGCTTAAAAATCCGAAGCTGGTGCTGAGTCTGTTCGTGACATCGCTGATTATCCAGGTGGCTACCGGTTCCATCGCGCCGATTTTGACGCTTTACGTGCGCGATCTCGCCGGCAACGTCAGTAATATTGCGTTTATCAGCGGCATGATAGCTTCAGTCCCCGGTATTGCCGCCCTGCTTAGCGCCCCTCGCCTCGGTAAACTCGGCGACCGTATCGGTCCGGAAAAGATCCTGATCGTTGCGCTGGTGATTTCTGTCCTGCTCCTGATTCCCATGTCGTTTGTCCAGACGCCGCTGCAGCTGGGGATCCTGCGCTTCCTGTTAGGCGCCGCCGACGGCGCGCTGCTGCCGGCAGTGCAAACGCTGCTGGTGTACAACTCCACCAGCCAAATCTCGGGCAGAATA
Organism: Klebsiella sp. GW_Kp182; assembly: GCF_040062275.1. Classification (NCBI taxonomy): domain Bacteria; kingdom Pseudomonadati; phylum Pseudomonadota; class Gammaproteobacteria; order Enterobacterales; family Enterobacteriaceae; genus Klebsiella; species Klebsiella sp. GW_Kp182. The sequence continues at coordinate 15,928 of NZ_JBEAFQ010000067.1, forward strand.
TTCAGCTATAACCAGTCGTTCCGCGATATCGGCAACGTCACGGGCCCGCTCATCGGCGCATCGGTTTCCGCCAACTACGGCTTCCGGGCAGTCTTTTTAGTCACCGCCGGTGTGGTGCTGTTCAATGCGGTCTACTCGACCCTGACCCTCGGTCGCTCCCGCCGCCCCCGGGCAACGGACAATCCGGGTTCCGGCACGCATTCGGTAAATTAATGTCCGTGTGGCGTTCACCTCCTTGACGCATTGCCAACCGCCTTCTATAGATTGAATCGTGTTCATTTCTATTCATCTTAGGAGGTTAGCCATGCCAAAGGATTCGATGTTCTATGCCACGCTTGAAGAAGCAATCGATGCAGCCCGCGAGGAGTTTCTGGCTAATAATCCCGATAGCGACGAAGAGAGCGCCAGCATTGAGCAGCTAAATATCCAGAAGTACGTACTCCAGGACGGTGATATTGCCTGGCAGGCCGAATTTTTCGCCGACGAGGATGAACAGGGCGAATGTCTGCCGGTCCTCAGCGGTCAGGCTGCGCAGAGCGTCTTTGACGGCGATTATGATGAGATTGAGCTTCGCCAGGAGTGGCTGGAAGAAAACACGCTGCATGAATGGGATGAAGGCGAGTTTCAGCTTGAACCCTCTCTCGATACCGAGGAGGGCCAGGCTGCCGCCGATGAATGGGATGAACGCTAATTAGTTATAGGGGCCGTGGCTGGCGTCAAGCGGCAGCAGTAGCGTATCAAACACCAGCGAAAAGGGCAGATCGAGAATAGTGATATAGCGCCATGCTGAATCACGAACATCCCACTGAACGCCGGGATAGTACTGGTTTCCATGGCCCTGGCCAGGCACTGTGCGGCTGATAATACTCCCGCAGCCGCTGAGAAACAGCGCCATTGCGATAACCAGTAAAACTCTCATCAACAACCTCGATTTTCAGGTAAAAAAATACCGGCACCATTGCCGGTATTTTCCTTAACGTACGGCTTACTTCGTTTTTAACGCCAGCGGATTCAACGTCAGTTGCTGATAGGCGCCGACCCACGAAGAGTATTTCTCCGGTGCGGCCCACACGCGATAGTGCAAGCGTGACATCGTGACCGGGTCGCTCAGCAATACCAGACGACGATCGCGGTTTAGTTTATCCGGCGTCTCGTTCAGCGCCTGCTCAACGTGACGTTCGCGGGCGATATCCAGAATATGCCCGTGACGGTGGCGCGCGGTGGCCATCGCCGTTGCCAGCGCGTTAAACGACGGGTTAAATACCGCATGCATAAAGCCGTCGTCCAGCGAACGCTGACGGTTAAGCGTCAGGTAAGCGTCAGTATCTTTAAGCACCTGCGGCGGGGAGTACTCTTCCGGGATCAGGAACAGCTTCCAGCGTTTAGTGCGCAGGCCGATGGTGGCGCGGCTGGAAATAGCCGACACGAACGGCGACAGAATCAGCGACACCACAATCGGCGCCAGCCAGAACAGGAAGCGCAGATCCAGCCATGCCATGCCCACCGCCCAGACCAGACCCAACAGCATCTGCGAGCCGTGACGCATAAACGCTTCGCCCCACGGGGTAGAGTCGTCATCACGCTGCGGCGAGTTCCACACCACTTCCCAGCCGAGGAACGCGCTGACCACAAACACGGTATGGAACAGCATACGCACCGGCGCCAGCAGCACCGAAAAGAGCACCTCCAGCAGCAGAGAAAGGGTCACGCGGATAAATCCGCCGTACTCTTTTGGCCCTTTACACCACACCAGGATAATACTCAGCAGCTTCGGCAGAAACAGCAGCACCATGGTGGAAGCAAACAGGGCAATGGCCAGCTCCGGACGCCACTGCGGCCAGACCGGGAACAGCTGCCGCGGCTGCAGAAAGTACTGCGGTTCGGTCAACGCATGCACCACCTGCAGGGCAGTTGAGAGCGCAAGGAACATAAACCACAGCGGCGCCGACAGGTATGACATCACGCCGGTCAGGAACACCGCGCGGTGAACCGGGTGCATCCCTTTAACCAGGAACAGGCGGAAGTTCATCAGGTTCCCCTGACACCAGCGGCGATCGCGTTTCAGCTCGTCCAGCAGGTTCGGCGGCAGCTCTTCATAAGATCCGGGGAGATCGTAAGCAATCCAGACCCCCCATCCGGCGCGACGCATCAATGCGGCTTCGACGAAGTCGTGCGACAGAATGGAACCCGCGAAGTTACCCTCACCCGGCAGCGGCGCGAGGGCACAGTGCTCAATAAACGGTTTCACCCGGATAATGGCGTTGTGTCCCCAGTAGTGCGACTCACCCAGCTGCCAGAAGTGCAGCCCGGCGGTAAACAGCGGGCCGTAGACGCGGGTGGCAAATTGCTGACAGCGAGCATACAGCGTATCCATGCCCGACGCGCGAGGCGATGACTGGATGATACCGGCATTCGGGTTCGCTTCCATCAGGCGCACCAGGCCGCTCAGGCACTCACCGCTCATGACGGAGTCGGCATCCAGCACCACCATGTAGCTATACTGGCTACCCCAACGGCGGCAGAAGTCATCAATGTTACCGCTTTTGCGCTTCACGCGGCGGCGGCGGCGGCGATAGAAGATCTGCCCTTCGCCCTGCACTTCGGCAATGAGCTCCATCCACGCCTTTTGCTCTGCCACGCAGATATCCGGATTGTAGCTATCGCTCAGGATATAGACATCAAAGTGCTCGGCGTTGCCGCTGGCCTTTACCGACTCCCAGGTCGCACGCAGGCCCGCGAATACGCGGTCAACGTCTTCGTTGCAGATCGGCATGATCAGCGCCGTGCGATGCTCCGGGTTCAACGGCTCATTGCCGACGGTCGAGGCTGAGATACTGTACTTATCACGCCCGATGAGCAGCTGCAGGAAGCCCATCAGCGCGGTCCAGAACCCCGCTGAGACCCAGCAAAAAAGCACGGCGAACAGGATCAGGATCCCCGACTGCAGCACATAGGGCAGCAGCTGCATAAAGGAGATCCACAGGTTCTGCCCCACCATATCCGCCGGGTTAATCAGCGCCCAGCCCTGGTAGGGCAAAATGGTTTTCATGTACCACGTCGCCACCACGGTCTGCGCCAGCGTCAGCAGCAGCAGAATGTAGCGGCGGATAGAGCCGACGGTACGCCATTTCTGCTCGCTCTCCTGCTCTTCCTGGCTCAGGCGAGAAAGATAGCGCGGCGTCACGTCGCGTCCGCGCAGCCGATCCCAGAAGCGCCCGACCGGGTTAGTCCGCCAGGGGTCCGGAAACATGGAGGAGCGTTTTGCTTTCGGCATGGCGTTGAGCTGAGTGCGCCCTTCGTCATCCTTAACCAGCTGGTTACCGGCCAGTGAATCTGGCCAGCTGTGCTCCAGCCGCGATTTTACCGACCCCAGCGGGGAGTCGTCTTCGCGGTGGTAAACGTGATGTTCAGCGTCCAGTGCTTGATGTACGGCCTGCAGACTTGCGTCAGGTAACGCGCGTTTTTCTGCATCCGACAGCGGCAATGCGTCGATGTACTTCGTTATCTTATTCATTGGCAGGCAGCTGATAGCTCCAGGTTTCGCTCAGCGTCTGGTCGGTATTGACCAGGGCTGCGCGCATATCCGTGGTTTTCTTAGGATCTTTCACTTTGACGCGCAGGATCATACGCCAGCCTTTCGTTACTGGGTTGTAGCGCACGGTATTTTCGACGATTTCAGCGTTATCGCCGATGCTGGCCTGGGCAGTCACTGGCGTATCTGCGGGCAGCTTTTTCATCTCGGCGCCGGTGAAATCGACAATAAAGGCAATGGTGCCATCAGGCTGGCGGATCAGATTCGATTGCTTGACGTCGCCGGTAGAACGGCGGGTCTGCATAACGTAAGCGTTATCCGGCGCATGCAGTTTGTCTTCGTCACGGCTGAAAGTGATGGTGTATTTGAAGTTCATCTCTTTGCCGGGTTCCGGCAGCTGATCCGGCGTCCAGTAGGTGACGATGTTATCGTTGGTTTCATCGTTGGTTGGGATCTCGACCAGTTCGATTTTCCCTTTACCCCAATCACCTTTCGGCGTAATCCACGCGCTTGGGCGCAGATCGTAGCGGTCGTCGAGGTCTTCAAAACGCGAGAACTGACGGCCGCGCTGCAGCAGGCCAAACCCCTGCGGGTTTTCCATTGCGTAGCTGCTGACGGCCAGGTGTTTCGGGTTATTGAGCGGACGCCAGATCCACTCACCGTTACCGGCAAGAATGGACAGCCCGTTGGAGTCGTGCAGCGCCGGGCGGTAGTTGGTGGTCGGAGACGGCTGATGCGGCCCGAACAGGAACATGCTGGTCAACGGCGCCACGCCCAGTTTACCGACTTTGTCACGCAGATAGACCTTAGACTGCACGTCCACCACGGTATCGCGACCGGGCATGATCACAAAGCGATAGGCGCCGGTTGCGCGCGGGGAATCAAGCAGCGCATAAATCGTCAGGCGTTTATCGGTGGCTTTAGGACGCTCAATCCAGAACTCACGGAAGCGCGGGAACTCTTCTCCGGACGGCAGCGCGGTATCGATAGCCAGTCCGCGGGCAGAAAGCCCATATACCTGGCCCTGACCGAGCACGCGGAAATAGCTGGCTCCGAGCATGCTGACGATCTCATCGTTCTTGTCTTTGCTGTTGATCGGATACAGAACCTTAAAGCCCGCAAAACCGAGGTCTTTAACCGTGTCTTTATCGTGCTGAACGTTGCCAAAATTAAAATAGTCCGGGCTATATTTAATTTTACGTACGCTGGTTGCCGTCACTTCATTAATGGTGACCGGCGTATCGAAATACATACCCTGGTGATAAAACTCGAGCTTGAACGGGCTTTTCAGATTATTCCAATAGGCTTTGTCGTGATTAAACTGAATTTGCTGATAGTCCGCATACTTCATGTCGCGGAAGGCAGAGGGCAGGTTACTTTTAGGCGCTTCAAAGCCTTTGCCGGCTAACGTTTGTGCCTCTTTTGCGACGTCATCAATGCTGAATGCCCATGCAGATGAAGTACACAGGGACAACATTACGGCTGCGCTTAACCAACGCATTTTCATCATCTGTGGTTTATGTTTCATATAAGTAAGCACTTCCCCCTTTGTGTGCTTAAATCGATCCGATCTATTTTAATGGAAACTCAGGCATTCCGACAACATAATCCCTGCATTGTTCGGCATCGCGGCACAGGGAATACACAGTTACTGCCCCGTTTGCACTTTGCGTGCTTATCCTGGAGACAGTTAACCAGAGTTCATGTAGGGTTGCAGAGAATTTAAACGTTATCACGTTGAGTGATAAGACGAATTGTCTGAGAATGTAGTGATATTGTATGAATAATACTCCGGTACAGCGTGAATATTTTTTCGATAGCATCCGCGCCTGGCTGATGCTATTGGGCATCCCTTTTCACATTTCGCTCATTTACTCCAGCCACAGCTGGCATGTTAACAGCGCCGAGCCCTCGTGGTGGCTGACGTTATTTAACGACTTCATCCATGCCTTTCGCATGCAGGTCTTCTTTGTGATTTCCGGCTATTTTTCCTACATGCTTTTTCTGCGCTATCCGCTGAAAAAATGGTGGAAAGTACGCGTTGAGCGCGTCGGCATTCCCATGTTAACGGCGATCCCGCTCCTGACCCTGCCGCAGTTTATTATGCTGCAGTACGTCAACGGTAAAGCGGATAACTGGCATACGCTGTCAGGCTATGACAAGTTCAACACCCTCGCCTGGGAGCTGATCTCTCATCTGTGGTTTTTGTTGGTGCTGGTGGTCCTGACGTCGCTGGGCGTGGTGATGTTCAAATGGCTGACGCGACCGCGTTCTGCCGCTGCGCCCACCTTTGGTGACACCGTCACATTAGGCCAGCTGTCGATGATTTTTCTCGCTCTGGGCGTGCTGTACGCGGTCATCCGCCGCACTATTTTTATCCTCTATCCGCCCATTCTCAGCAACGGTCTGTTCAACTTTATCGTGATGCAGACGCTGTTCTATCTGCCTTTCTTTATCCTGGGCGCCCAGACGTTTATTAACGCGCGGCTGAAGACGATGTTCACGACTCCCTCGCCGTGGTGCTTTGTGGCGGCTTTACTGGGATTTATCGCCTACCGACTGAATCAGCAGTACGGCTCGGGCGATGGCTGGATGTACGAAACGGAGTACGTGATTACGATGGTGCTGGGGCTATGGATGGTCAACGTGGTCTTTTCGCTTGGCCACCGTTTGTTAAATTTCCAGTCCGCGCGGGTGACCTACTTCGTCAACGCATCGCTATTTATCTACCTGGTGCACCACCCTCTGACCCTGCTCTACGGGGCATGGATAACCCCGGTCATTCAATCAAATACCCTTGGATTTATCACCGGGCTGGTTTTTGTTGTCGGGATTGCACTGGTGCTGTATGAAATTCATCTGCGGATACCGCTGTTGCGCTTTCTTTTTTCCGGAAAATTCCAGCAAAAGACGGCTAAGCCGCAAATTTCCGCCAGTTAAAACAGGGCGCTGCTGTGTGGAACGCACAAGCAGCGCTATTTTTGCGCAAACAACAGCTGAAAGACATCGCGGTACAGGCTCTCCATCGCCGCTTTATCTACCGTCGGAGCCGTCGCCAGGTCGCAACGGTATGCCGCCCCTTCCGTTAATATCGCGATAAATTCGCAGGCGACGCTAATTTGCTCCGCGGTCATCTCAGGATGGTAGTGGCGGGTAAGCCGCCCGCCCTCCTCTTTCAGGCGACGATCGGCCTGGATCATAATTTCACGCAGGCGCGGATTTCGGGACGCCTCGGCGTTAATTTCCATCAGCAGATAATTATCGTTTTTCGTAGACTCGGTCGCGGGGAGCACGCCGGCTAAAACTGAAGCCATGCGGGCTAAATCATGATTCCCGGCAACCATTTCGCCCACTCTGGCATTCACGATCTCGCTGACGATAACTTCGATGATCTCTTCTTTGCTGGCGAAAACGCGATATAGCTGGCCTACGCTAAGGCCAGCCTGACGCGCAATATCCGCTACGGAGGCGCCATGCAGGCCCTTTTCCGCGAAACATTTTTGTGCCGCGGCAACAATTTCCATCCGGCGAAGCCGTTGTTTTTGTAGAACCTTCCCTTCAGTCACCGATGACTCTCCCGTTATGATAGTTTCCCACCTTCGCAGGAAACTATCATATCTTATTCTGATGGCCGAGTTGCGCGCGACTCGCCTCGAGTAATTGGGTATAGATGCCGGCGGTTTCGCTATCAAAACAAACGAAATAAACGCGCTCCAGCGGATTGTAGCGAGTGAGAAAGGCAGTTACCGTCCGCACGGCTATCTCCGCGGCGGCCTGTTTAGGGTAACCATATACGCCGGTGCTGATAGCAGGAAATGCGATGGATCGGTAATTATTTGCCGAGGCCAGCAGCAGGCTATTTTTGTAAACGTCAGCCAGTAATTCCGCCTCCTGCCTGTCACCGCCGTGCCAGACCGGCCCTACGGCGTGAATCACCGCGCTGGCGGGCAGATTTCCTGCCGCCGTAATCACCGCATGGCCCGGCGGACACTCTCCCTGCTGTTGCCGCACAACTTTGCAGGCAGCCAGCAGTTCCGGCCCTGCCGCGCGGTGAATCGCCCCGTCCACCCCGCCGCCGCCAAGCAGCGACGGATTAGCCGCGTTGACGATAACATCGACCTCAAGCCTGGTAATATCGCCGAGAACCACTTCAGGTTGAACAGCCATTTCTCCTCCTGTCGGCATACGTCTTGAAAGGAATACAGGAGGATAATATGGCACGATAGCCCCCGGGGCGAAAGCCCGGGGGCAGAGGGTTACCGATAATCAACATCCAGAATGGCGAGGGTCCGTTGCGGATTAATATAGCGTAATTGCGCAGAACGGATATTTTCGTTGCGGATATTCCCTTTCTCAAGCTGCTGAGCGGAAATTTTAATCGTCTCCGCCCGCGGGCAATCCATAATAACCTGATTATTGATTGCATCGAGCTGGCAGGGTGCTTCCACCACCCGTCCGTAAAAATGGACGACGCCAGCCACGGTCTGTTCGGCGATCGCAGGGCTAATAAACGAGGGTAATATAAACAGGGCTGCAAGCGAAGCATATCTAATTGTTTTCATTATAAAACTCCTCTGCATATCGGTATAGCTACTGAAGAGCACCAGCCATCCATGAGTGCGACGAGTTAATTTTTTTTACTTCAATTTAATTATATTAACAATTTAAAAACAAAAAATATCATTTGTTTAAATGTGCTAACAAAATCGATTCACTAACTCCCGGTACAGTTAAAGTTGCGGATATATAAGGAAAAACAAAATGGCGGGAAGATTTATGATGAGGTAATACCTGGCAGCAAAAACAGCCAAAGAGCCCGACGGGCTCTTTGGTGATGAAAAGTGGGATAGGTTAAAAAGATTCGCGACTTTGATTAGCCAGAGATTTATTTTTCTCCGCCCGGGTCGCCAGCCACAGGCCGCTATTTTTCATGGCATAGCCAAATACCAGGCCCAGCGCGAGTGAAGGCACAACTAAACGCCAGTCGCCGCCGGCGGCAAACGTCGCACACGCGCCGATAAAAGTACCCGGCACAAAAGAGAGAATCAGCTGGCGCGCCTGGATACACATCAAAAACGCCACGACGCCGGTCATGATATAGCTAACCACTTCCAGCTGCGGCGCCAGCGCGCTACCGTGAATAATCACCAGCGCCCACACCACGCCGCTCATGACCGTACAGGTCGAAATAAGCAGCCCTTTTAACCCACCTTGCGGACAGGCAAAGTAAGCCGTACAGCCGAGGAAACCTGCCCAGCTCAGCAGACCCAATGCGACCGCCACCCATCCCCAGATACCGGAGAGAATGCCCGTCGTTAATGCGATTGCGAAGAGTATGTTCATGGCGCGTATCATAGCAGAAACGCGCCCGTCAAATGCGACACGGAACACACTAAATGAAATTAAGAATGCTTTGTTGCAAATAAATTGTGATCTTAATCACAATTTATTGCTCATTTTCTTCCTGCAGCTCATCCCACATAGCGGAGAGGGCTTCACGAGTCAGCGGGGCCATGGCGCGCCAGAACGGCGTGGTTGCATGGGCTTCAACTTTGCCCAGGAACTCGCCGCACCACGGCAGAATATACTCAGCGAACAGGGTTTCCAGAACGTCGCTTTCATCTTCCGGCGCGTGATCTTCCAGCCACGAAGCGGCCAGCAGCAAGGAGCCTAAATGATCCGCCGCGCCCTCCCCCGTGGGGACACCATGCGCGCTGAGGAAAGCGCGAACGTCAGCTTCCGTAGCGCCTTCTACCCATGCGCTACGGTATGGCGCCACGCGGCACTCTTCACCGACAAACAGCGCGTTGTATTCGGCGGACAGAGACGGCATATCGCAGCTTTTTTGCAGACGCTCCAGCAGTTCATCCTGCTCCAGCGGCCAGCTTGCTGCCAGCTTCCCTTCGCGAATAAGGGTAAACAGCGGCACCAGCAGCGGGTCCTGCGGCTGACGATAATAGAGAGAGCCCAGCACGCGGCAGAGGATTGAAAACTCGTTCATTCATTTATTCCAGTTATTCAAATTAAAGTTCAGCAAACTCAGGAATCGCAGGCATCCCACGCGATTCAAGAAAATTAAGCAGACGCCGCGGCGTCACGTTAAGAATTCGCTCTTCCGGAAAATCAACAGCATCGAGGATTTTGCGACATTCGCTAAATTCACCAAGCGTGAATGCCGTATGGGAATCCGAGCCCAGCGCAACCCAGCCGCCGGCATCGCGGACGGCCGCGGCAACGGCACGGCAGTTATCTTCGCTGCCAATGCGCGACGAAACGAAGGATGAGTTATTGATTTCCAGCGCCACGTGGTGCTTCGCCGCTGCCGCGGCAATGGCCGGGATATCAACGGGAAACTTAGGATTACCCGGATGGCTAATGATATGCACCGCGCCGCTCGCTATCGTGGCGATCATCGCTTCGGTATGCGTTGCTTTATCCTTTGGAGGAAACACCGGCTCGTGAAAACCGGCAATGATCAGGTCCAGCGAGTTGAGCATCGGGCCGGTACAGTCAATTTCGCCCTGGGTATTTTTGATATTGGCTTCGATACCGCGCAGGATACCAACGCCCTCCACCAGCCGCGGCCAGATACGCATATTAATGAAATGCCAGTAGTGAGGCGCATCGGCCATATCGGGCCCGTGGTCGGTAATGGCAAAAAGTTTGATCCCCTTGCGCTTTGCTTCTGCAATATAATCGTGCAGGGTACTGTAGGCGTGGGTGCTGGCGACGGTATGCATGTGCAGGTCAACAGGATACATCACAATCTCCTTCTCTGTTTGTGGCAAGAATAGCAGGAATCTGCGCCTGTGATCAGCAAAAACCCCGCTCACGCGGGGCTGTCGCTTAGTATCCCAGCTGGCGATCGACCTGCCCGCTGACCGTTTCACCTCGTTCTAACTGACCGATGGTTTTGGCGATATAAGCCATGGCTTCCAGAGGCCGGGTGACGGCGGCAACATGCGGCGTCATCGCCACTCGCGGATGCCGCCAAAGCTGGCTCGCTTCAGGCAGCGGTTCGCGGCTGTACACATCCAGCATCGCGCCTTTCAATTTGCCGCTATTCAGCGCGTCCAGCAGATCGTCTTCCACCACATGAACACCGCGAGCCAGATTCAGCACGTAGCTGTTATCCGGCAGCTGCGCCAGGCGCGCGCTATTAATAATTCCAACGGTTTCCGCCGTGTTGGGCAGCAGGTTTATCAGCACTCGTGTTCCGTTGAGGAACGCATTCAGCTCCTCTTCTCCGGCAAAGCTGGTGACCTGCGGCCAGGATTTGCGGCTGCGGCTCCAGATGCGTAACGGAAAACCCCAGCTTTGCAGGGCTTCGGCCACTTTCGCGCCAAGCACGCCCGCGCCCATGATGCCGATGGTGAAATCTTCACGCTGATACTCCTCCAGCGGCTGCCACCGCGCCTCTTGTTTTAATGCCTGATAGTCATCAAAACGACGGAACCAGTGCAACACCTGGCTCACCGCGTATTCTTGCATCTGCAGCCCCATGCCGGTGTCTTCCAGACGGAACAGCGGAGTTGACAGCGGCAGCATTTCCGGGTGTTCCCGCAGTTTGCTGAGGATTGAATCGACGCCGGCGCCAAGGGCAAAGACGGCTTTAAGCTGGCGGCCCTGGAGCATTTCTACCGGCGGATGCCAGACCAGCGCATAGTCAGCGGGTTGATTATCTCCGGGTTTCCACTCGCGGACGCGCGAGCCGGGCAGCCGTTTTTCCAGTTCCGTAATCCAGAAAGGGGTGTCGAACGTGGGGTGGTAAAAGATGATATCCATAAAGGCTCCTGATAGCTGACGCTGCTGGCAGGTTAGGTTAGCGTCGCGTTTTACTCGTTGTTTTCTATTGGATTGCCAGCATAGCAAATTTCATTCGCCGAGCGTGCGAAAAAGGGAATGGCGATAAAAAAATCGATTTTCGCCCATTTAGGGAGCAAGTTGCTTGAAGTTTGGCTAAACGCGCGATTTTTTAAAAAAGTTGATTGACGGGAGATACGTATTTCCCTAAATTAGCGCCCGTTCCCGGCAACAACGGGAAAGACAATATGGTGAGGTGTCCGAGTGGCTGAAGGAGCACGCCTGGAAAGTGTGTATA
>NZ_JBEAFQ010000068.1:0-26173 GCF_040062275.1 Klebsiella sp. GW_Kp182
GGTTGTTTGTGAAGTGATTCACATCTGCCGTGTCAGTGGGAGCGCATTATAGGGATCCCATTTTTTTGCACAAGCCTTTTTTCGATCTTTTTTTCCAAATGATGGTTTTTCAGCCGCTTCGCGGCGTTCTTGCTCAATTCGCTCAATTTTTACCACAATAAGGGGTTGCAGACGGCCAGAAAAGCAACCAAAGTCTCTGCACTCCCTTCTTTTATTGAGGTAACCATGACCACCAGCTTGCGTCGTTATAAAGATTTATTCCCTAAAACGGGCCTACGCGTGATGATCGACAGCAGCAGCGTGGTGATCGGCGATGTCAGAATAGCTGACGATGTCAGTATCTGGCCTCTGGTCGCCATTCGCGGTGATGTGAACTATGTGGAAATAGGCGCCCGCACTAACATTCAGGACGGCAGCGTCTTACATGTCACGCATAAGTCTTCATCTAATCCACACGGCAATCCACTTATCATTGGCGATGATGTTACCGTCGGTCATAAGGTGATGCTACACGGCTGCACTATTGGTAACCGGGTCCTGGTCGGTATGGGTTCGATTTTGTTGGATGGCGTGATTGTTGAAGACGATATAATGATTGGGGCTGGCAGTCTGGTGCCTCAGAACAAACGTCTCAAGAGTGGCTATCTTTACTTTGGTAACCCGGTAAAACAGATACGCCCCCTGACAGAGGCGGAAATTGCCGGGCTACAATATTCAGCGAACAACTATGTAAAGTGGAAAGGTGATTACCTGGCTCAGGAAAACCAGATCCAACCTTGAGCATCTTCTTGCTGGTCGAGAATGAGATCCTGGGCTTCATCTTCCAGATCCCAGCGATGTTCACGAAAAGCGGCCAGCCATTGCGCCGGCTCTTCACCGCCAAAACGCTTCTTGAGCACCGTTAGCGTTAAGGCGCAGGTAAGCTGCATGCCGTTAACTAATGCAGGAAAAGCGATACATTGACGCGCTTCATCCCATACCTCTCTGTCTGGAAACTGAATTGCCTGGTTCATGCATTCAGTTCCTTCTGCAAAGCCGCAATGACTGGCGTAATTTCTGGCAGAACGCCGTGCCACAACAGCACCGCATGAGCAGCCTGCGCCACCAGCATTCCCAACCCATCAGCGCATTTTGTCGCACCGTGTTGCTGGCATAAGGATAAAAATGGCGTACTACCTTTCTGGTAAAACATGTCATAACAACAGACATGGGGATTTATTAAGGTAACAGGGATCGCGGGAACACCGCCGTCAATACCGCTGGATGTCGCATTAATAATGAGATCAAATTCCTGACCGCCTAATGCTTCTATATCCAAAGCGCGGACGCTGCCGGTATGAGCAAAAAGCGTAGCCAGTTCATGGGCGCGAGAATAGGTACGATTAACAATAGTCACGGCACAATCCAGCGACAGGAGAGGAAGCAAAACGCCGCGTGAAGCCCCACCTGCGCCAATAAGCAATACCCGGAATCCTGGTTTAATAAAACCCAGCCGTTCCAGATCGCTCAGTAGTCCAATACCATCGGTATTGTCCCCCAGCAGGCGGCCATCCTCCAACCGTTTAAGCGTATTGACCGCACCGGCCAGCGCTGCGCGTTCGGTTAGCTCATCTGCTCGCGCGAAGGCCTCTTCTTTAAAAGGCACGGTGACGTTCGCTCCCTTACCGCCTTCATTAAAGAAGGTATCGAGAGTCGTAACGAAATCATCGAGCGGAGCCAGGATACGGCCATAGGGATGCGTAATTTGCAACTGCTGAGCAAAAAGCCGATGAATAGATGGCGACTTGCTATGGGCAATAGGGTGTCCGAAGACGGCATAAGTTTCCATGAGTTACCCCTGGCGGAAGAGTTCGCCCGTCAAGGCATCACGTATTTCAGATGGGTTTTGACGCCCTCCCGTAGCCCCGTCAACGACCGGGAAATCAGCGCCAAACTGCGCATAAACTTCTGCCGTCGTGCGGCAAGGAGGCTGGCCAGACAAATTTGCGCTGGTTGAAACCAGCGGTTTTCCGTAAGCATTACACAGTTCGACCACCAGCGGATGATCCGTGACTCGCACAGCCAGTGAATTGAAGCGCCCCGTCAACCAACGCGGCGTTGAAGCGCAAGCGGGGAAGACAAATGTCACAGGCCCTGGCCAGCAAGAAAAAATCGTCTCCAGCTGCTCATCGCTAAGTTGCGTATCGTCAATATAGGGTTTGAGTTGCTCGAAGTTCGCCGCAATCAGGATCAGCCCCTTTTCAACGGGACGCTGTTTAAGTGCAAGCAGGCTCATGACGGCCTTTTCGCTATCGGGATCGCAACCGACGCCAAAAACGGCTTCTGTTGGATAGGCGATGACATGTTCATTATTCAGAAGCGCCACAGCACGTACGATGGCTTCTGAGGGCAGGTTATTATTCACAGATTTATTCCGCCGGTATCGGCTTTCCACATTGTTTGCTGGCACAGAAGCGTTTAACGCCCTGCGCCGTTTTCTTTTCGATTAGCAACGGGTAATGACACTCTGGACACTCGCCCGCCACTGGCCTGAAGTTTATGACGAACTGGCAATCGGGGTAACGATCGCAGGAATGGAAGTTTTTTCCAAAACGTGAGCGGCGCTGAACCAAATGCCCTTGCCCGCACTGTGGGCAGGCAATTGCGGTTTCATCCGGCTTATCGATAAGTTCAGTATGTTCGCAATCTGGATAGCTGCTACAACCGATAAACATACCAAAACGCCCCTGGCGTAGTACCAGCACTGCGCCGCAAGACGGGCACGTTTGCCCCTCCAGAACTTTGACAATATGTCCGTCCGCCTGATTTTTCAGGGGCCGGACATAGTCACAGTCAGGATAATGCGAGCAGCCGAGAAAAGGCCCGTGTTTCCCGGAGCGTATTACCAGTTCAGCCCCACACTGCGGGCAGGGTTCGTTTTTACGCACCGAGAACAGCGCTGTTTTGGTCATAACAATTCTAATGTCGCAGCAAAAAAGTTAGTGCAGCATACCTTCATTTACTTCAAAGAGTAATTCTTCCATTTGCTGGTAGGCATTTTCGCAACCGGGAATATTAAACAGCACCATCAGGATCACCCATTTGAGATCTTCCAGATCGAACTCTGCCGTATCCAGCGCCAGTACACGCTCAATCACCATTTCCCGTGTTTCGAGGTTCAACACCTGAATTTGCTCAAGGAATAATAAGAATCCCCGGCAGCTTGCATCAAGACGCTGGCACTCGTCGTCGGTGTAGACTCGTAACGAGAGTGGGTCAGAAGCAAGCTGCATTGGCGCAACAAGCCCCTCCTGGTAATCAGCCAGTTTCTCCAGCCACATCAGGGCGTTATAGATATCTTCTCGTTCAAAACCGGCATCGGTCAGATCCCGAGTCAGCTTGTCCTGATCCACGCGCATTTCTGCTTCGTTATGGATGTAAGTTTCAAACAGATACATCAGTACGTCGAACATGGCTTGCCCTCCTTAATCGGACATAGCCGCCGGGTACAGCTGCGATCCAGCCTGCTAACTCCAGTTCTAGTAGCTGGGCTACGGTTACTGGCACAGATTGGCCGGCACGTTCAGCGACAACGTCAACAGGTGTTACCTCATCTCCTACGTTAGCCAGGAGCTCTGGAAATGGCAATGCTACAGAAGGCCGATTACCGCAATTATTTGCGTCATCTGGTTCAGGAAGAACATATGGCAGCTCATCCCGCCAGTATTCGACGATGTCTTCCGGGGCTGTCACGGGAATCGCGCCCTGCTTGATAAGCCAGTGGGGACCTTCTGAACCCGGGCTGCCAATCGGCCCAGGCAGGGCAAACACATCCCTTCCCTGCTCCAGAGCATAACGAACCGTCACTAATGAGCCGCTTTTCAGGGCCGCCTCAATAACCAACACGCCGGCACTTAGCCCACTGATAATCCGGTTACGGCGAGGAAAATTGCCCGGCAGGGGCGGGGTAAACAGCGGAAACTCCGAAATGATGGCGCCGCAGCTGTTAGTAATCTGCTCCGCTAACGCCTGATGACGGCGAGGATAGATCTCTCTTAAGCCATTCCCTAAAACAGCAACCGTTCTACCTTTCCCTTCCAGCGCACCACGATGAGCAATTCCATCAATGCCAAGGGCCAGGCCGCTCGTGATCGTAATACCATAACGTGCTAAAGCTTCGCTAAAGAGTTTCCCCCAACGAGCGCCATACCATGAATGCGCCCGGCTCCCAATGACGGACAGCTGCCGGCTGCTCAGTAGCGCAGGGTCTCCACATACTAAAAGAGCGCAAGGAAAGTCGACAATCGCCCGCAGCTGGGGTGGGTAAAGCGGATCTTCGGCAGTCAGTAGATAGCAATTTGGTCGCTCCAGCCATTGCAGCGTGGCATCTATCTCGCATTGGTTAACGCTGAGGAAATGCTTCGATTGCGCCAGACTCAAGCCACAGGCTCGCAAATCTTCTCGACCTAACGTCGCAGATGCACATAGCTGACGGGCGGCACTGATAGCACTCTCGCCATACAGGCTGCTCACCCTCATCAAACGTAACCAAATTTCCCTGGGCGTCATCCCTATCCCCCTGCCACAAGCGACTTTAACAATCTTTGCGATTGGACAGCGAGACTGTCAATTGCAGGGGGTTTTGTCTAGAATAGAGGTAATAATCTTTCCAACTCCTGAACACAACTCTGGATAACTATGTCAGTTTTGCAAGTGTTACATATTCCGGACGAGCGCCTTCGCAAAGTCGCAAAGCCGGTAGAAGAAGTAAATGCAGAAATTCAGCGTATCGTCGATGATATGTTCGAGACGATGTATGCTGAAGAAGGTATCGGTCTGGCCGCAACGCAGGTGGATATTCACCAGCGTATTATTGTTATTGATGTATCAGAAAATCGTGAAGAGCAGCTGGTATTAATTAACCCTGAGCTGCTGGAAAAAAGCGGAGAAACAGGCATTGAAGAGGGCTGCCTCTCTATTCCTGAACAGCGTGCTTTAGTGCCGCGTGCAGAAAAAGTGAAAATCCGCGCGCTCGATCGCGAAGGCAAACCTTTTGAGCTTGAAGCCGACGGTCTGCTGGCCATCTGCATTCAGCACGAGATGGATCACCTCGTCGGTAAGCTGTTCATCGATTACCTGTCACCGCTCAAGCAACAACGCATTCGTCAAAAAGTTGAGAAACTTGACCGCCTGAATGCTCGAGCTTAAGGACGAGAATAAACGTGTCAGACTCACTACGTATTATTTTTGCCGGCACCCCTGACTTTGCAGCACGTCATCTCGACGCGCTTCTGTCCTCTGGACACAACGTTGTTGGCGTCTTCACCCAACCGGACCGTCCGGCAGGTCGTGGTAAAAAACTCATGCCCAGCCCGGTGAAAGTTCTTGCTGAAGAAAAAGGCATACCGGTATTCCAGCCAGCTTCACTACGTCCGCAGGAAAATCAGCAGCTCGTCTCCGATCTGCGTGCAGACGTCATGGTCGTCGTAGCCTATGGGCTCCTTCTACCAAAAGCCGTGCTGGATATGCCGCGCCTGGGCTGCATTAACGTTCACGGTTCGTTGCTTCCGCGCTGGCGCGGCGCGGCGCCCATTCAGCGTTCGCTGTGGGCTGGCGATACCGAGACCGGTGTCACCATCATGCAGATGGATGTCGGTCTCGATACGGGTGATATGCTCTATAAACTTGCGTGCCCAATCACGGCCGAAGACACCAGCGGAACGCTGTACGACAAGCTGGCTAACCTGGGGCCGCAGGGGCTGATCGAAACCCTCAAGCAGCTTGCTGCAGGTACCGCGAAACCGGTTGCACAGGATGAAGCGCTGGTTACCCATGCGCAAAAACTCAGCAAAGAAGAAGCGCGTATCGACTGGTCTCTTCCAGCCGCTCAGTTAGAACGCTGCATTCGCGCCTTTAACCCGTGGCCAATGAGCTGGATAGAAATTGATGGCCAGCCGGTAAAAGTCTGGCAGGCGTCGGTTATCGATGTGACCACTACAGCCGAACCGGGGACCATCATTGAAGCGACAAAACAGGGGATTCAGGTGGCGACCAGCGACGGCGTGCTGAATTTACTCTCGCTACAGCCTGCCGGGAAAAAAGCAATGAGTGCTCAGGATCTATTAAATTCGCGGCGGGAATGGTTCGCTCCTGGCAACCGTCTGGTCTGACGCGCCCTTCTTAATACGCCCGGTGTTGCCGGGCATTTTTATTTTGTGCTTATGAAAAAACAACTCAATTTACGCAGCCTGGCAGCGCAGGCCGTTGAACAGGTTCTCGAAAAAGGGCAATCCCTGAGCAACGTTCTGCCCCCGCTGCAACAAAAAGTATCCGATAAAGACAAAGCGCTGCTTCAGGAACTCTGCTTTGGCGTGCTACGTACCCTTTCCCAGTTAGATTGGCTGATCGGCAAGCTCATGTCCCGGCCGATGACGGGTAAACAGCGTGTTGTGCACTACCTCATTATGGTCGGCATTTACCAACTGCTGTACACACGGATTCCTCCTCATGCTGCATTGGCGGAAACGGTTGAAGGCGCAGTAGCGATTAAGCGCCCGCAGCTCAAAGGGTTGATTAACGGCGTATTGCGCCAGTTTCAGCGCCAGCAGGAAGAACTGTTATCTGAATTTTCTCGTAGCGAAATTCGCTTTTTACATCCGTCCTGGTTGTTGAAACGTCTGCAGAAAGCCTATCCAGCACAGTGGGAAGCGATCGTGGAAGCGAACAACCAGCGCCCGCCAATGTGGTTGCGCGTAAACCGTGTCCACCATCCGCGCGATAGCTGGCTGGCACTGCTGGAAGAGGCGGGAATGAAAGGTTTTACTCATCCTGCTTACCCTGACGCTGTGCGCATGGAAACACCGGTGCCGGTCCACGCATTGCCGGGGTTTGAAGAGGGTTGGGTTACCGTTCAGGATGCCTCCGCTCAGGGCTGCATCACATTTCTTGATCCAAAAAACGGCGAGCAAATTCTGGATCTGTGCGCGGCACCGGGGGGTAAAACCACGCATATTCTCGAAGCGGCGCCCGAAGCACAGGTGCTGGCCGTCGATGTTGATGAGCAGCGACTCTCCCGCGTCTATGACAACCTGAAGCGTCTGGGCATGAAGGCCACCGTTAAACAAGGTGATGGCCGTTATCCAGCCCAATGGTGTGGAGAGCAGCAGTTCGATCGTATTCTGCTGGACGCCCCTTGTTCCGCCACCGGCGTCATTCGCCGTCATCCGGATATCAAGTGGCTGCGCCGGGATCGTGATATCGCGGAACTGGCCCAGCTGCAGTCTGAAATTCTGGATGCCGTATGGCCGCATTTGAAAACTGGTGGGACTCTGGTTTACGCAACGTGTTCGGTATTGCCGGAAGAGAACAGCCAGCAAATTAAAGCCTTCCTGCAGCGTACTGCGGATGCGGTTCTCAGCGAAACCGGCAGCGCAGATTTGCCGGGCCAGCAAAATTTGCCAGGTGCTGAAGAAGGTGACGGCTTCTTTTACGCTAAGCTAATCAAAAAGTAATGAGATAACGAGTCGCGACTGATGAAAATTATCATATTGGGCGCAGGGCAGGTCGGTGGAACTCTGGCAGAAAACCTTGTCGGAGAGAACAACGATATTACGCTGGTAGACACGAATGGCGACCGCCTTCGCAGTCTTCAGGACAAATTTGATCTCAGAGTGGTTCAGGGCCACGGCTCGCATCCACGCGTGCTGCGTGAGGCGGGTGCGGATGACGCCGACATGCTGGTCGCAGTGACCAGCTCAGATGAAACGAATATGGTGGCCTGCCAGGTCGCCTATTCGCTGTTTAATACCCCAAATCGTATTGCTCGCATCCGCTCCCCGGATTATGTGCGTGATGCCGATAAACTTTTCCACTCAGAAGCGGTTCCTATTGACCACCTCATCGCGCCAGAGCAGCTGGTCATTGACAGCATTCACCGCCTGATTGAGTATCCAGGCGCGCTGCAGGTTGTCAATTTTGCCGAAGGAAAAGTAAGCCTGGCAGTCGTTAAAGCCTATTATGGCGGTCCTTTAGTGGGAAACGCACTTTCAACTATGCGCGAACATATGCCGCATATTGACACACGCGTAGCCGCTATCTTCCGCCACGATCGCCCCATCAGGCCACAAGGTTCAACCATTGTTGAAGCCGGTGATGAAGTGTTTTTCATCGCCGCTTCGCAGCATATTCGCGCCGTCATGAGCGAACTTCAGCGCCTCGAAAAGCCGTATAAGCGCATCATGCTGGTTGGCGGCGGAAACATTGGCGCCGGGCTCGCCCATAAGCTGGAGAAAGATTACAGCGTCAAACTGATTGAACGTAATCAACAGCGTGCCGCAGAGCTTGCAGAGAAGCTGCAAAATACGATCGTCTTCTACGGCGATGCTTCAGATCAAGAATTGCTGGCTGAGGAACATATCGATCAAGTTGATCTTTTCATTGCCGTCACCAACGATGATGAAGCCAATATTATGTCTGCCATGCTCGCAAAGCGCATGGGGGCCAAAAAGGTGATGGTGCTGATCCAGCGTCGTGCCTACGTCGATCTTGTCCAGGGGAGCGTGATCGACATTGCAATATCACCGCAGCAGGCAACCATCTCTGCACTGCTCAGCCATGTGCGTAAAGCCGATATTGTCGGCGTTTCCTCCCTACGCCGAGGTGTCGCAGAGGCTATTGAAGCTGTCGCGCACGGAGATGAAAGTACTTCGCGGGTGGTTGGACGCGCTATTGATGAGATTAAGCTTCCCCCCGGAACAATTATTGGCGCCGTTGTACGCGGTAATGATGTCATGATAGCGAATAACAATCTGCGTATTGAGCAAGGGGATCATGTCGTTATGTTCCTGACTGACAAAAAATTCATCTCTGACGTCGAAAGACTATTCCAGCCAAGTCCTTTCTTTTTGTAGTTCGCAGGCGTCGACAAGACGCCTTTCTTTTATCCCTTATATATCAAAGGATAATATTTTTCTGCAATTATTTCGTGGTAATGGAAAATAGTAATACATTTGTTAAACTTATCAGTGTCAGCTGGCTCAAGGAGAATAAAATGAGTTTTTTAAAAGAATTTCGCGAATTTGCGATGCGCGGGAATGTGGTTGATTTGGCAGTCGGTGTCATCATTGGTGCAGCATTTGGTAAAATCGTATCGTCGTTAGTTGCCGATATTATTATGCCGCCGCTAGGCTTACTCATTGGCGGAATCGACTTTAAACAGTTTGCCGTGACGCTACGGGATGCCCAGGGCGACATCCCGGCGGTCGTCATGCATTACGGCGTATTCATTCAGAACGTGTTCGATTTTATTATCGTGGCGTTTGCTATTTTTATGGCAATCAAACTGATGAATAAACTGAACAGGAAAAAGGAAGAGGCCCCGGCAGCACCACCGGCGCCAACCAAAGAAGAAGTCCTGCTTAGCGAAATTCGTGACCTGCTGAAAGAACAAAACAATCGTTCTTAAGAAGCCTTAAAAGCAGAAGGCCAGTGGTAAAAAAGTCATTTACTTTCTTGCCACTGGCCTCCCGACCATTCTGTCCCGCATGTTTTTCTTTTCTTTGGTAGCTACCTTTCCCTTTCTTGTTCTTCTCAATTCGCTGCCTGAATAACGGGTCATGAAGTAGTGCCTCAAGGGCGTTATCTTTTATTTGCCCTTTAGTATGCTGATAGCGGCTCATAAGCTCTCCAGATATGTAATAGAAATCGGCGTGAGTGTAGACGCGTCTGATGAAAAAATCAACGTGCTGGATTATGACTGCTGGCGCCCTGCTCCAGTGCTTCAAGAATTGAGCAATAGACGCTGCTGTGCGCTGTTCCGCAGCAAGCATCATTGAGGCGCTGCAAAGAACGACGCATGGCTTGTAACTCTTTAATCCGGGATTCCACTTCACTTAAACGAGCCTGCACAATGCCTTTAGATTCCTGACAGGTATGATGTTCCGGATCGATGCGGATCGAGAGAAGTTCGCGGATCGATTCCAGCGTAAAACCAAGCTGCCTGGCATAGCGAATAAAACGCAGCCTCTGTAGATCGTTATCCGAATAGAGACGAAATCCACCTTCAGTGCGCACGTTATGATCCATCATCTGCTGTTTTTCATAATAGCGGATGGTATCGGGAGTAACGTCAGCCAATTTAGCCAGTTCACCTATGCGGTACATGATTACTCCTCATTAATCTTTTGCAGCAACTTATCCGCGTAATCCCCACGCAGAAAGTCAGTGTTCAAGCCCGCCTGCCGCAGCTTTAACTCGAGCAGCGCCAGACGACGACTCAGCTCAGCATAGCGGGGATCGCTCTCCTGAACGCCTTTAAGTAAGTCATTGAGCATCACGGCTTCTTTACGATGCTCAAGTTCGGGAGGTAAACAACCCGCATTCTTGAGTAATCGATAGCCTGCGCGTAGCTCAGGCGGCACATGCGAGTCATCGTCCAGAGTCAGTGGCTCCCCACTTCCCGGCAGGTTATCAAACTCACCTTTGTGCTGTGCATCAAGAATATGGCGTTCTGCCCACTGATCCAGTAACCACATCATAAGGCTCCGGGGATGAACAAAAATAATGCAGATATTGTAAACAAGCAGGAATAGGGTGGATATAAAAAAACCCGCCGGAGCGGGTTTTTTTACGTTACTACAGATTACTCTGCAGCAGCTTCTGCTTTCGATTCAGAGCGATCAACCAGCTCGATGTATGCCATCGGCGCGTTGTCGCCTGCACGGAAGCCACACTTCAGAATACGAGTGTAACCACCGGCGCGGCTCGCGAAACGCGGGCCCAGCTCGTTAAACAGTTTTGCCACGATCTCATTATCACGAGTACGGGCGAATGCCAGACGACGATTAGCAACGCTATCAGTCTTGGCAAGAGTAATCAGCGGCTCAACTACGCGACGCAGTTCTTTCGCTTTCGGCAGGGTCGTCTTGATGATTTCATGACGAACCAGCGAACCAGCCATGTTACGGAACATAGCCTGGCGATGGCTGCTGTTGCGGTTCAGTTGACGACCACTCTTACGATGGCGCATGACCTTATCCTTCTCAGTAAAACCTTAACCTGTGATCCGGTTACTCGTCAGCAATGCTTGCCGGTGGCCAGTTTTCCAGGCGCATGCCCAGAGACAAACCACGTGAAGCCAGCACGTCTTTAATCTCAGTAAGAGATTTTTTACCCAGGTTCGGCGTTTTCAGCAACTCAACCTCGGTACGCTGTACCAGATCACCGATATAGTGGATAGCTTCTGCCTTAAGGCAGTTAGCAGAGCGGACAGTCAATTCGAGATCGTCAACAGGGCGCAGCAGGATCGGATCGAATTCTGGTTTCTCTTCTTTCACTTCCGGCTGACGTACATCACGTAAATCAACGAAAGCTTCCAGTTGTTCTGCCAGGATGGTTGCCGCACGACGAATCGCCTCTTCAGGATCGATTGTGCCGTTGGTTTCCATTTCGATGACCAGCTTGTCCAGGTCGGTACGCTGTTCTACACGCGCTGCTTCAACATTGTAGGCAATACGCTCTACAGGGCTGTAGCATGCGTCGACCAGCAGACGGCCGATTGGGCGCTCATCTTCTTCCGAATGAATTCGGGCAGAAGCCGGCACATAACCGCGACCGCGCTGAACTTTGATACGCATGCTAATAGCTGCGTTCTCATCGGTCAGGTGGCAGATCACATGTTGCGGCTTGACGATTTCGACATCACCGTCATGGGTAATGTCGGCTGCGGTCACAGGGCCAATGCCAGATTTGTTCAAAGTAAGGATAACTTCATCTTTACCCTGAACTCTCACCGCCAGCCCTTTCAGGTTGAGCAGGATTTCAAGGATATCTTCCTGAACGCCTTCTTTGGTGCTGTACTCATGAAGTACACCATCAATCTCAACCTCGGTCACCGCGCAACCCGGCATCGATGAGAGCAGAATACGGCGCAGTGCGTTACCAAGAGTATGGCCAAAGCCACGCTCTAAAGGTTCAAGGGTCACCTTGGCGTGCGTCGAACTCACTTGCTCGATATCGACCAGGCGCGGTTTTAGAAACTCTGTCACAGAACCCTGCATTGTGTCCTCTCTTTGGTACTAAGCTTTACTTGGAGTAAAGCTCGACGATCAGGTGTTCGTTAATGTCCGCAGACAGATCAGAACGTTCCGGCTGACGCTTGAACGTACCTTCCATCTTGCCAGCATCAACTTCCAGCCAGGTTGGCTTTTCACGCTGCTCAGCCAGCTCCAGAGCGGCTTTCACGCGAGATTGCTTTTTCGCTTTCTCACGAATGCTGACAACGTCATTCGCTTTAACCTGATAAGAAGCGATGTTAACAACACGACCGTTTACCATGATAGCTTTGTGGCTAACCAGCTGACGTGATTCAGCACGAGTCGCGCCGAAGCCCATACGGTATACAACGTTGTCCAGACGACCTTCCAGCAGAGTCAACAGGTTTTCACCGGTGTTGCCTTTCAGACGCGCTGCTTCTTTATAGTAGTTACGGAACTGACGCTCCAGCACACCGTACATACGGCGAACTTTTTGCTTTTCACGCAACTGCACACCATAGTCAGACAGACGCGGTTTACGCGCACCGTGCTGGCCAGGAGCTTGTTCAATTTTACACTTGGTATCGATCGCGCGAACGCCAGACTTAAGGAACAGGTCTGTGCCCTCACGACGGCTCAGCTTGAGCTTAGGACCCAAATATCTTGCCATTTTCTTTCTCCAACAATCCTAGAAACGAACGCGTTATACGCGACGTTTTTTCGGCGGACGACAACCGTTATGAGGGATCGGAGTCACATCAGTAATATTAGTGATGCGGAAACCAGCGGCGTTCAGTGCACGAATAGTAGATTCGCGACCTGGACCCGGACCTTTGACCATAACTTCCAGATTCTTGATACCGTATTCTTTTACGGCTTCAGCGCAACGCTCTGCTGCAACCTGAGCTGCAAACGGAGTGGATTTGCGAGAACCACGGAAACCGGAACCACCGGCTGTTGCCCAACCCAGCGCGTTACCCTGACGATCGGTAATGGTAACGATGGTGTTGTTAAAAGAAGCATGGACATGAGCCACGCCATCAGAGACTTGTTTTCTTACACGCTTACGTGCACGAACTGGTGCCTTTGCCATTATTCAATCACCCCGACTATTTCTTGATCGGTTTACGCGGACCCTTACGGGTACGTGCGTTGGTCTTAGTACGCTGACCGCGAACCGGAAGACCACGACGATGGCGTAAACCACGATAGCAACCAAGGTCCATCAGACGCTTGATGCTCAGGGTGATTTCACGGCGCAGATCACCTTCAACGACAAATTTACCAACCGCTTCACGCAGGGATTCAATTTGTTCTTCAGACAGCTCACTGATCTTAACATTTTCAGCGATACCCGTGTCAGCACAGATGGCTTTAGAGCGGGTCTTGCCGATACCGAAAATAGCAGTTAATGCGATTACGGTATGTTTGTGATCAGGAATGTTAATGCCTGCTATACGGGCCACTATGCACTCCTACTATTTAATATGTACGCACCATGCTGAAAAGCCCGTTTTCAGGATACTCAAATGGAAACGTACAGACATACAAAAGATTGGCTGGCTAATCTAGCCAGCTCAACCCAACTTTGCAAGAAAAATATGCGAATAAATCAGCCTTGGCGCTGTTTATGCTTCGGCTCGGCACTGCAAATCACGCGGATGACGCCATCACGCTTAACGATTTTGCAGTTACGGCATAATTTCTTGACGGAAGCACGAACTTTCATTTTTACTCTCCGTAACTTCTCGAGCGACCTGTTAGCGGCCGTAGCCTTTCAGGTTCGCCTTCTTCAATGCAGACTCGTACTGACTCGACATCATCAGAGTTTGCACTTGAGCCATAAAGTCCATAATCACAACAACAACGATAAGCAGTGAGGTCCCACCAAAGTAGAACGGTACTTTCATTGCATCACGCATGAACTCCGGGATCAGGCAGATAAAAGTGATGTATAACGCACCGACCAAAGTCAGGCGAGTCATTACTTTATCGATATACTTCGCCGTTTGCTCTCCCGGACGAATTCCTGGTACAAATGCACCGGACTTCTTCAGGTTATCTGCTGTTTCACGCGGGTTGAAAACCAACGCCGTGTAGAAGAAACAGAAGAAGATGATTGCAGACGCATAGAGTAACACATAAAGCGGTTGCCCAGGCTGCAAATACAGCGAAATTGTTGTCAGCCAGTTCCAACCAGTACCGCCCCCGAACCATGATGTAATGGTAGCCGGGAACAGAATAATACTGGAAGCGAAGATTGCCGGGATAACCCCTGCCATATTCACTTTCAGCGGTAAATGTGTGCTCTGTGCAGCATAGACACGACGACCCTGTTGACGTTTAGCGTAGTTTACCACAATGCGGCGTTGACCACGCTCTACAAAGACAACAAAGAAGGTCACTGCAAATACTAATACTGCAACCAACAGCAACAGGAGGAAGTGCAGGTCGCCTTGACGCGCTTGCTCGATAGTATGGGCGATGGCCGGCGGGAGACCCGCAACGATACCGGCGAAGATAATGATTGAGATACCGTTTCCGATACCGCGCTCAGTAATCTGTTCGCCGAGCCACATCAGGAACATCGTTCCTGAGACCAGACTAACAACAGCGGTGAAATAGAATGCAAAGCCTGGATTAATCACCAGGCCCTGCATACCAGGCATATTCGGCAGACCGGTAGCAATACCGATCGACTGGAATATCGCCAGCACCAGAGTACCGTAGCGGGTGTACTGGCTGATCTTACGACGACCAGACTCCCCTTCTTTCTTCAGCTCCGCTAACGGCTGATAAACAACCGTCAGCAGCTGGACAATGATCGATGCCGAAATATACGGCATGATACCCAACGCAAAGATAGAAGCACGGCTGAGAGCACCACCAGAGAACATGTTGAACATTTCAATGATGGTGCCTCGCTGTTGCTCAAGCAGTTTGGCAAGTACAGCGGCATCAATACCAGGGATCGGAATAAAAGAGCCAATACGGAACACAATCAACGCACCGATTACAAACAACAGTCTGCGCTTCAGTTCGCCAATCCCACCTTTGGCACTTTGAAAATCTAATCCCGGTTGCTTAGCCATCTGCTACTTATTCCTCAATTTTACCGCCAGCAGCTTCGATAGCAGCACGAGCACCTTTAGTCACGCGCAGGCCACGAACAGTTACCGGACGAGATACTTCACCAGACAGGATCACTTTCGCGAATTCGATCTGGATACCGATAATGTTAGCCGCTTTCAGCGTGTTCAGGTCGATAACATCGCCTTCTACGTGAGCCAGATCAGACAGACGAACTTCTGCGGTGATCATCGCTTTACGAGAAGTGAAGCCGAATTTCGGCAGACGACGGTACAGAGGCATCTGACCACCTTCGAAACCGCGACGTACGCCACCACCAGAACGAGAGTTCTGACCTTTGTGACCACGACCACCGGTTTTACCGAGGCCAGAACCGATACCACGACCCAGGCGTTTACCCGCCTTTTTGGAGCCTTCGGCCGGAGACA
Source organism: Klebsiella sp. GW_Kp182 (assembly GCF_040062275.1). Lineage (NCBI taxonomy): Bacteria > Pseudomonadati > Pseudomonadota > Gammaproteobacteria > Enterobacterales > Enterobacteriaceae > Klebsiella > Klebsiella sp. GW_Kp182. Next base: position 15,530 of record NZ_JBEAFQ010000068.1, read on the forward strand.
GAGTATTTAAACGCATCTCTTACTCCTCAACTTTAACCATGAAGGAAACCGCGTTGACCATACCACGAACAGCAGGAGTATCCTCGCGCTCTACGGTGTGACCAATACGACGCAGACCCAGGCCAAGCAGCGTTGCCTTGTGTTTCGGCAGACGACCGATTGCACTGCGGGTTTGAGTAATTTTAATAGTCTTTGCCATGGTTTATTTCCCCAGAATTTCTTCAACGGATTTACCACGCTTGGCAGCGACCATTTCTGGAGAATTCATATTTTCCAGGCCATCAATAGTTGCACGAACCACGTTGATCGGGTTGGTGGAACCATATGCTTTGGCCAGAACGTTATGAACTCCAGCAACTTCCAGAACGGCGCGCATTGCACCACCGGCGATGATACCGGTACCTTCGGAAGCTGGCTGCATGAATACACGAGAACCCGTGTGAACACCTTTAACCGGGTGCTGCAGGGTGCCGTGGTTCAGCGCGACGTTAATCATATTGCGACGGGCTTTTTCCATCGCTTTCTGGATCGCTGCTGGAACTTCACGCGCTTTACCGTAACCAAAACCAACGCGACCGTTACCGTCACCAACTACAGTCAGAGCTGTGAAGGAGAAAATACGACCACCTTTAACGGTTTTAGATACGCGGTTAACCGCGATCAGCTTTTCCTGCAGTTCGCCAGCTTGTTTTTCGATGTGAGCCATCTTACACCTCTACCTTAGAACTGAAGGCCAGCTTCACGGGCAGCATCTGCCAGTGCCTGGACACGACCATGATATTGGAACCCGGAACGGTCAAAGGAAACATCTTTGATGCCTTTTTCCAGAGCGCGTTCAGCAACAGCTTTACCCACAGCTGCTGCCGCGTCTTTGTTACCGGTGTACTTCAGTTGTTCAGCGATAGCTTTTTCTACAGTAGAAGCAGCTACCAGAACTTCAGAACCGTTTGGTGCAATTACCTGTGCGTAAATATGACGCGGGGTACGATGTACCACCAGGCGAGTTGCACCCAGCTCCTGGAGCTTGCGGCGTGCGCGGGTCGCACGACGGATACGAGCAGATTTCTTATCCATAGTGTTACCTTACTTCTTCTTAGCCTCTTTGGTACGCACGACTTCGTCGGCGTAACGAACACCCTTACCTTTATAAGGCTCAGGACGACGGTAGGCGCGCAGATCTGCTGCAACCTGGCCGATCACCTGCTTATCAGCGCCTTTCAGCACGATTTCAGTTTGAGTCGGACATTCTGCAGTGATACCGGCCGGCAGTTTATGCTCAACAGGATGAGAGAAACCTAAAGCCAGGTTTACTACATCCCCTTTGACCGCTGCACGATAGCCTACACCAACCAGCTGAAGCTTTTTAGTGAAGCCTTCGGTAACACCAACAACCATTGAGTTCAGCAGGGCACGCGCGGTACCAGCCTGAGCCCATCCATCCACGAAACCATCACGCGGACCGAAGGTCAGAGCATTATCTGCATGTTTAACTTCAACAGCATTGTTGAGGGTACGAGTCAGCTCGCCGTTTTTACCTTTGATCGTAATAACCTGACCGTTGATTTTTACATCAACGCCGGCAGGAACAACGACCGGTGCTTTAGCAACACGAGACATTTTTTCCTCCGATTAGGCTACGTAGCAGATAATTTCGCCACCAAGACCAGCCTGGCGCGCTGCACGATCGGTCATAACACCTTTAGAGGTAGAAATAACCGCGATACCCAGACCCGCCATAACTTTCGGCAGCTCATCTTTACGTTTGTAGATGCGCAGACCTGGGCGGCTGACACGCTGAATGCTTTCTACAACAGCTTTACCCTGGAAATACTTAAGAGTCAGTTCCAGTTCCGGCTTGATGTCGCCTTCAACTTTAAAATCTTCAATAAAGCCTTCTTCCTTCAGCACGTTGGCAATTGCCACTTTCAGCTTGGAGGAAGGCATGGTGACCGCAGCTTTATTCGCGGCCTGACCGTTACGGATACGGGTCAGCATATCCGCGATCGGATCTTGCATGCTCATCTGTCTTTACTCCCGTGATTCAATTGGTGACAATTACCAGCTAGCCTTTTTCAGACCCGGGATTTCACCGCGCATTGCGGCTTCACGGACCTTGATACGGCTCAACCCGAACTTCCGCAGGAAACCATGCGGACGACCTGTTTGACGGCAGCGATTACGCTGACGAGACGGGCTGGAATCACGCGGCAGAGTCTGCAGCTTGAGAACAGCATTCCAACGATCTTCGTCGGTTGCGTTCACATCAGAGATGATAGCTTTCAGTTCAGCGCGTTTAGCGAAGAATTTATCAGCTAAAGCCACGCGCTTTACTTCGCGTGCTTTCATTGATTGCTTAGCCATTAAGTAACCCTACCTTACTTGCGGAACGGGAAGTCAAAGGCAGCCAGCAGAGCGCGGCCTTCTTCATCAGATTTCGCAGTAGTGGTAATGGTAATATCCAAACCACGAACGCGGTCGACTTTATCGTAGTCGATTTCTGGGAAGATGATCTGCTCACGGACACCCATGCTGTAGTTGCCACGACCGTCGAAAGACTTAGCGGACAAGCCACGGAAGTCACGGATACGCGGTACAGCAATAGTGATCAGGCGCTCAAAGAACTCCCACATGCGTTCGCCACGCAGAGTTACTTTACAGCCGATCGGATAGCCCTGACGGATTTTGAAGCCTGCAACTGATTTGCGTGCTTTGGTGATCAGCGGTTTTTGACCGGAGATTGCTGTCAGATCGGCTGCTGCGTTATCCAGCAGTTTCTTGTCAGCGATCGCTTCACCAACACCCATGTTCAGGGTGATCTTCTCGACCCGAGGGACTTGCATGACAGAATTGTAGTTAAACTCAGTCATGAGTTTTTTAACTACTTCGTCTTTGTAGTAATCATGCAGTTTCGCCATCGTACTACTCCAAATTACTTGATAGTTTCGCTGTTAGATTTGAAGAAACGGACTTTTTTGCCGTCTTCGAATCTAAAGCCTACACGGTCAGCCTTGCCGGTTGCCGCATTGAAGATTGCAACGTTAGAAACCTGAATAGCAGCTTCTTTTTCAACGATGCCGCCTGGTTGGTTCAGAGCCGGAACCGGCTTCTGGTGTTTCTTAACCAGGTTGATACCTTCAACAATGAGCTTGCCGGAAGACAAGACATTCTTAACTTTACCGCGTTTACCTTTATCTTTACCGGTTAACACGATAACTTCGTCATCACGACGGATTTTCGCTGCCATGATTCGCTCCTTAGAGTACTTCTGGGGCCAGAGAGATAATTTTCATGAACTTCTCGTTACGAAGTTCACGAGTTACCGGCCCAAAAATACGCGTACCGATGGGCTGCTCGCTGTTATTGTTTAAAATAACGCATGCATTACCATCGAAGCGAATGACAGAACCGTCCGGGCGACGAACACCCTTCTTGGTGCGCACCACTACCGCCTTCAGCACATCACCTTTTTTGACCTTACCACGCGGAATTGCTTCTTTGATGGTGATCTTGATGATGTCGCCTACGCCTGCGTAGCGACGGTGCGAGCCACCCAGAACCTTGATACACATTACGCGACGTGCACCGGAGTTGTCGGCGACGTTCAGCATAGTCTGTTCTTGGATCATTTTAGTGCTCCGCTAATGTCAACTACTACTGAGACCCAAAAATAGGGTCGTTAAAAAAGCCCCATATCGAGGGCGCGGCATTATAACACCGCAAATCAGATATGGGTAGAAAAAATAAACGGCTCATCGCTGAGCCGTTTATCCGTATCGAGAATGCGTACTCTATTACAGAACCGCTTTCTCTACAACGCGAACCAGCGTCCAGGACTTAGTCTTGGACAGCGGACGGCATTCGCGGATTTCAACCACGTCGCCGATACCGCATTCGTTGTTCTCGTCATGTACGTGCAGTTTGGTCGTACGCTTGATGAATTTGCCGTATACCGGGTGTTTCACCATACGTTCGATAGCAACAACAATGGATTTCTCCATTTTGTCGCTAACCACGCGACCTTGCAGAGTACGGATTTTATCGGTCATTACGCACCCGCCTTCTGAGTCAGTAAAGTCTTAACGCGTGCAACATCACGACGCACTTGCTTCAGCAGATGAGTCTGTTGCAGCTGGCCACTTGCAGCCTGCATACGCAGGTTGAACTGCTCACGCAGCAGGTTCAGCAGCTCAGCGTTCAGCTCTTCAACGCTTTTTTCACGCAGCTCTTTTGCTTTCATTACATCACCGTCTTAGTTACAAAGGTGGTTTTGATCGGCAGTTTCGCTGCTGCCAGGCCGAATGCTTCACGGGCCAGCTCTTCCGGTACGCCGTCCATTTCATAAAGGACTTTACCCGGCTGAATCAAGGCAACCCAGTACTCCACGTTACCTTTACCTTTACCCATACGAACTTCCAGCGGCTTCTCGGTGATCGGTTTGTCCGGGAATACACGGATCCAGATCTTACCTTGACGCTTAACTGCACGGGTCATAGCACGACGTGCTGCTTCGATCTGACGTGCAGTCAGACGACCACGGCCAACAGCTTTCAGACCGAAAGTGCCGAAGCTAACATCCGTACCCTGCGCCAGACCACGGTTGCGGCCTTTGTGCACTTTACGGAATTTTGTACGCTTTGGTTGTAACATCAGCGACGCTCCTTATTTACGGCCTTTACGCTGCTGCTTTTTAGGTTGAGCAGCCGGTTCCGGTTGTTCAACAGCAGCCATACCACCCAGGATCTCACCTTTGAAGATCCATACCTTAACGCCGATTACACCGTAAGTGGTGTGCGCTTCAGAGGTGTTGTAGTCGATGTCAGCACGCAGAGTGTGCAGCGGTACGCGACCTTCACGGTACCATTCGGTACGTGCGATTTCCGCGCCGCCCAGACGGCCGCTAACTTCAACTTTGATACCTTTAGCGCCCAGACGCATTGCGTTCTGTACAGCACGCTTCATAGCACGACGGAACATAACGCGACGTTCCAGCTGAGAAGTGATGCTGTCAGCAACCAATTTAGCGTCCAGTTCAGGCTTACGAACTTCGGCAATATTGATCTGTGCAGGCACGCCAGCGAGATCCGCGACGACCTTGCGCAGTTTTTCTACGTCTTCGCCTTTCTTACCGATAACGATACCCGGGCGAGCAGTGTGAATGGTCACACGGATGCTTTTAGCCGGACGCTCGATAACGATGCGAGATACAGACGCTTTCGCCAGTTCCTTAGTCAGGTACTGACGTACTTTAAAATCGCTGTCCAGGTTGTCAGCGAATTCTTTGGTGTTCGCAAACCAGGTTGAGTTCCATGGTTTTACAATACCCAGGCGAATACCATTAGGATGTACTTTCTGACCCATTGCTAGTCTCCAGAGTCTCAGCGATCGGACACAACCACAGTAATGTGGCTGGTGCGCTTCAGGATGCGATCTGCACGACCTTTAGCACGCGGCATAATGCGCTTCATGCTCGGGCCTTCGTCTACGAAAATTTTCGCAACTTTCAGATCATCAATGTCAGCGCCATCGTTGTGTTCAGCGTTAGCAATGGCAGATTCCAGTACCTTCTTGACCAGTACAGCAGCTTTCTTATTGGTGTAGGTCAGAATATCCAGGGCCTGCGACACTTTCTTACCGCGAATCAGGTCAGCAACAAGGCGAACCTTCTGAGCAGAAGAACGAGCATGGCGATGTTGAGCTAAAGTTTCCATCTCTTCCTCCTACCTTATTTCTTCTTCGCTTTTTTATCAGCAGCGTGGCCGCGATAAGTACGAGTCGGTGCGAATTCACCCAGTTTGTGACCAACCATTTCGTCGGAAACAAAAACTGGAACGTGCTGACGACCATTATGGACAGCGATGGTCAAACCGATCATGTTAGGAAAGATCGTTGAACGACGGGACCAAGTGCGCAGGGGCTTCTTGTCTCCGCTTTCCACCGCTTTCTCTACCTTCTTCAGCAAGTGCAGGTCAATAAAAGGACCTTTCTTGAGAGAACGTGGCATGGCTTATCCTCTAAAATTATTTGCTACGGCGACGTACGATGAATTTATCAGTACGCTTGTTGCTGCGGGTCTTCTTACCTTTGGTCTGAACGCCCCACGGAGTTACCGGGTGCTTACCAAAGTTACGACCTTCACCACCACCATGTGGGTGGTCGACTGGGTTCATCGCAGTACCGCGAACGGTAGGACGAACACCACGCCAGCGTGCAGCACCTGCTTTACCCAGAACGCGCAGCATATGCTCAGCATTGCCAACTTCGCCCAGAGTAGCGCGGCAGTCTGCTTCGACTTTACGCATTTCACCAGAACGCAGACGCAGGGTGACATAAGCACCATCGCGAGCAACGATCTGAACGTAAGTACCAGCGGAACGAGCCAGCTGACCGCCTTTACCTGGTTTCATTTCTACGTTATGAACGGTAGAACCAACCGGGATATTGCGCATCGGCAGGGTGTTGCCTGCTTTGATTGCAGCATCAACGCCAGATTGAATCTGGTCGCCAGCTTTCAGGCCTTTAGGGGCCAGAATGTAACGGCGCTCACCGTCTTTGTACAGAACCAGCGCGATGTTCGCGGAGCGGTTCGGATCGTACTCAAGACGTTCAACAACTGCCGGGATACCATCTTTGTTGCGTTTGAAGTCAACAATACGGTAGGCCTGTTTGTGACCACCACCGATATGACGGGTGGTGATACGGCCATTGTTGTTACGACCACCGGATTTGCTGTTTTTTTCAACCAGCGGAGCAAAAGGTTTGCCCTTGTGCAGCTCTGGGTTGACCACTTTAACAACGTGGCGACGACCCGGAGATGTCGGTTTACATTTAACAACTGCCATTGTATTACTCCTCCGACTTACTCAGCGCCGCCGACGAAGTCCAGATTCTGGCCTTCCTTCAGGGTGACGTAAGCTTTTTTCCAGTCGCTACGACGACCGATACGCTGTCCGTGACGTTTAACTTTCCCTTTAACAACCAGGGTGTTAACGACTTCGACTTCGACTTCAAACAGTTTCTGCACAGCAGCTTTGATCTCTGCTTTGGTCGCGTCTTTAGCAACTTTGAGAACGATGGTGTTAGTTTTTTCCATCGCAGTAGACGCTTTTTCAGAAACGTGCGGTGCGCGCAGCACCTTCAGCAGACGTTCTTCACGAATCATGCCAGCATCTCCTCAACTTGCTTAACAGCATCAGCAGTCATTACGACTTTGTCGAAGGCGATCAGGCTAACCGGGTCGATACCAGTTGCATCACGTACGTCAACCTTGTGCAGGTTGCGCGCAGCAAGGAACAGGTTCTCGTCCAGCTCACCGGTGATGATCAGCACATCTTCCAGAGCCATGTCTTTCAGTTTCTGTGCCAGCAGCTTAGTTTTAGGCGCTTCTACAGAGAAAGATTCGACAACGATCAGACGATCCTGACGTACCAGTTCGGACAGAATGCTTTTCAGCGCGCCGCGGTACATCTTTTTGTTAACTTTTTGACTGTGGTCCTGCGGACGCGCAGCGAAGGTCACGCCACCTGAACGCCAGATCGGGCTCTTGATAGAACCTGAACGCGCACGGCCGGTACCTTTCTGGCGCCACGGCTTTTTGCCTGAACCAGTTACTTCAGCACGAGTCTTCTGAGCACGAGTACCCTGACGAGCACCAGCTGCATAAGCAACTACAACCTGGTGAACCAGCGCTTCGTTGAAATCACGACCGAAGGTAGTTTCGGAAACAGTCAGCGCGCTCTGCGCGTCTTTCAATACTAATTCCATTGCTATCCCCTTACGCCTTCACAGCTGGTTTAACGATCAGGTCGCTACCGGTTGCACCCGGGACCGCGCCTTTAACCAGCAGCAGGTTGCGCTCAGCGTCAACACGTACTACGTCCAGGCTCTGAACGGTGACACGTTCGTTACCCAGCTGACCTGCCATTTTCTTGCCTTTGAACACTTTGCCCGGAGTCTGGTTCTGACCGATAGAACCCGGAACGCGGTGAGACAAGGAGTTACCGTGAGTAGCGTCCTGGGTACGGAAGTTCCAGCGCTTAACGGTACCAGCAAAACCTTTACCTTTAGAGGTACCGGTTACGTCAACTTTTTTAACGTCAGCAAACAGCTCAACGCTAATGTCTTGACCTACGGTGAACTCTTCGCCGTCAGCCAGACGGAATTCCCACAGACCACGGCCAGCTTCTACGCCAGCTTTAGCGAAGTGACCCGCTTCCGGTTTGGTTACACGGTTAGCTTTTTTAGCACCAGTGGTCACCTGAACGGCACGGTAGCCATCGTTAGCCAGATCTTTAACCTGAGTAACGCGGTTTGCTTCAACTTCGATTACGGTTACTGGGATAGATACGCCATCTTCAGTGAAGATGCGGGTCATGCCCACTTTTTTACCGACTAAACCAATCATTGTTTCAACCTCTCAATCGCTCGATGACCTGATTAACCCAGGCTGATCTGCACGTCTACACCGGCAGCCAGATCCAGACGCATCAGAGCATCAACGGTTTTTTCAGTTGGCTCAACGATGTCAACCAGACGCTTATGAGTGCGGATTTCGTACTGATCGCGCGCGTCTTTGTTAACGTGCGGAGAGATCAGAACGGTAAAGCGCTCTTTGCGGGTCGGCAGCGGGATCGGACCACGGACTTGCGCACCAGTGCGCTTAGCAGTCTCGACGATTTCCGCGGTTGATTGATCGATCAGACGATGATCAAACGCTTTAAGGCGGATACGGATTCTTTGGTTCTGCATGAGACCAGAGCTCCAATTATTTTATAGACGAAATGGTTACTCCTCATACCCATTACGATTGATGGGAGAGTGTAACCGTTCTTACATAGTTCCCCAATTGGGAACATTGTTTGGTAGCGTGTTGCTGCTACCAGGGTTCATATCGAACCGGCCGTCAACTTTGACAGGCCCGCGCATTATACGCAAATTCAGCGACAACGCAAGGGCTGCGTACAAAATCATCACTTGTTTCTGCGAGCTCACTTCCACTCCCGACGCAATGCCATGAAAGGCCGACAAATACTCTGGAGCGGGACATCCATTCCTGTTTATTGCCTTTTGCCAGAGGCTCGGCTCCTGCATCACACTCGGTACCCAGGACCACCACATGGAAACCATCGATGATAGCGACTTTGGCATTCTTTATTATTTATGGCGGGTTATTACTCACGCTTTGTTGGCACGATCTGCGCTATGGCTTGCTACCCGATAAATTTACCTGCCCTCTGCTGTGGGGCGGGTTGCTTTATTATCTGTGTATGTCACCAGCCAATCTGCAGCATGCAGTCTGGGGAGCGATAGCAGGCTATCTGGCCTTTGCGTTGATCTATTGGCTCTACAGGGGAATACGCGGGCGTGAAGGCATCGGCTACGGCGATGTCAAATTTCTCGCCGCACTAGGGGCATGGCAGGGATGGAGAGTTTTACCGCAGCTCGTAATTATAGCAACGATTCTCGCCTGCGCTGCCGTAACGGTTCTGATGCTGTGCGGCAAACATAGGCTGGCATTACGCAACCCGCTGCCTTTCGGCCCTTTCCTGGCCACAGCGGGTTTGCTATGTGGTTGGCAGACGTTTTTTAGTCAGCCACTTTAATCTGCGACTGAAGATAATTCTGCAGACCAATTTTACCTATCAAATCCAGCTCGGTTTCCAGCCAGTCGATATGGCCTTCTTCATCGGCGAGGATGGTGATTAACATATCACGGCTGACGTAGTCGTGGACGCTGTCAGCATAGGCGATGGCTTCTCGTAGATCCTTCGCCCCTTCCAGTTCCAGCCTCAGGTCGGATTGCAGCATCTCCTCGACGTCCTCTCCGATGCGGAGTTTGCCGAGATCCTGCAGGTTCGGGATCCCTTCGAGAAATAAAATGCGCTCGATATATTTATCGGCATGCTTCATTTCATCGATAGATTCGTGGTACTCGACATCATTGAGGCGCATCAGGCCCCAGTTCTTGAACATTCTCGCATGGAGAAAGTATTGATTAATTGCGACTAGCTCATTTCCCAATAATTTATTGAGATAACTTATGATTTTGACATCACCTTTCATTATATAGTCCCTCCGCTTCCACTTATTGAAGCGTAGTTCGGGCTATAGGGATGTCAAAGTAAAGCTGAGAGACTTCAGGCGATCTCTTGATATTCCGGCATGCGGGTTAATTCATCTTCCATAATTTCTCGTGCTGCACGAACGCACTTACCACATTGATTTCCAACGGGAATAAATTTCCGCAGCTGCTGAAAAGACTGAGGATTGAATTGGCGCACAGCCTGACGGATTTTTTTATCGTTCACACCATTACACAGACAAACGTACATATATACTCCCGTTCAACTTACAGACAAAGTGTAAATGAGAATAGTTATGATTACAATAGGCTGTTTATTAAATAGGCGTTTAATCTCTTTGCTGTCAGTCACTGTGCTGCTTCATGCAAATAGCAGACAGCAAAAAGGGCGCCTTAGCGCCCTTTTTAATTCAGAACTAAATATTAGCCCAGAACTTTAGCAACAACGCCCGCGCCAACGGTACGGCCGCCTTCACGGATTGCGAAACGCAGACCGTCGTCCATCGCGATCGGGTGGATCAGGGTAACAACCATTTTGATGTTGTCGCCCGGCATTACCATCTCTA
>NZ_JBEAFQ010000069.1:0-25177 GCF_040062275.1 Klebsiella sp. GW_Kp182
TTCGTCCCGGGCCGCGCTGCGCTTGCCCGGGCTACGGGGCCACGGCTGTCTGCGGACCGGTAGCCCGGGTAAGGCGTTTACGCCGCAACCCGGGGAGTGCGCCGGGGTTGAGGCTTTAGTGCGGCTTCGTCCCGGGCCGCGCTGCGCTTGCCCGGGCTCCGGGGCCACGACTGTCTGCGGGCCGGTAGCCCGGACAGGCGCGTCAAGCGCCGCCTCCGGGAAATGCTTACTCCGGGAACCACTGCTTGCTGATTTTCTCGTAGGTGCCGTCGGCTTTAATCGCCTTCAGCGCGGCGTTCAGTTTTTCCAGCAGCGCTTTGTTATCCGGGCGTACCGCAATGCCGAGGCCGGTACCGAAGTACTGCGCGTCGGTGACTTTCGGCGTTGCCGCGCCCAGCTGCGGGTTGGTTTTTAGCCACTCGTTGACCACGGCGGTATCGCCAAACACCCCATCAATACGGCCATTTTTCAGGTCGATAAACGCATTCTGGTAGCTATCGTAAGCTACGGTTTTCACTTCCGGATGTTTATCCTGCAGGTATTTCTGGTGCGTGGTGCCGTTTTCCATCCCGATACGCTTACCTTTCAGATCGGCAAAAGAGTGGAAGGCATCTTTCTTCGAGATAACCAGCGCGGAGTTAGCGTAGTACGGGTCGGTAAACGCCACCTGCTTGCTGCGCTCCGGGGTAATGTCCATGCCGGAGATGACCGCATCATATTTCTTAAATTTGAGCGCCGGGATCAGGCTGTCGAAGGCATGGTTGGTAAACGTACACTCAGCCTGCATCTGCTTACACAGCGCGTTTGCCAGATCGATGTCGAAACCGGCGATCTGGTTATTGGCGTCCATCGATTCAAACGGTGGGTAAGTTGCAGAAACGCCAAAGCTGATTTTTTCTGCGGCAGCGGCGCCAAAGGCGAAAGTGCTAAGCAGTGCGGCCAGAACTAACTTTTTCATTGTGAAACTCCCGTCGGTCAATCTTATGATGTTGTGCCGTGTCTGCGGCTGGGAGTAACAATGCCACTAATTGAATTTATATTCAATAATCATGGATATTTATTTTAATTAGAATAAAAAAAGACGGATAATTCAGTGAGCTTATCCGTCTTGATTTGGCTTTTTATGCGTTTTTAATTGCGTCGCTCAAAGGCCAGCGCTTTATGTTCCACCAGGCGCATCAGCAGCGTCAGCAGGCCATTGACCACCAGATAGACAATGCCAGCGGCGCCGAACACCATCACATCATAGGTACGCCCATAGAGCAGCTGGCTGTGACCCATCACTTCCATCAGGGTAATGGTGTAGGCCAGAGACGTACTCTTGAACACCAGCACCACTTCGTTGGAGTAGGAGGAGAGGGCGCGTTTAAAGGCGTACGGCAGCAGGATCGCCAGCGTATCTTTCTTACTCATTCCCAGCGCGCCGCAGGATTGCCACTGGCCATCCGGGATGGCGCGAATGGCGCCATAAAACAACTGCGTGGTATAAGCGGCGCTGTTGAGAGAAAGGGCGATCAGCGCGCAGAGCCAGGGCTCGGAAATCAGATGCCAGAGTACCGGATACTCCTGCAGCGACGGGAACTGTCCCGGGCCGTAGTAAATCAGGAAGATCTGCACCAGCAGCGGCGTGCCGGTAAACAGCGTGATATAGCCGCGCACGATCCACACCAGCCCCGGCGTTTTTAGCGTCAGAATGATGGTGAAGATCAGCGACAGAATCAGCGCTACGACGATAGAGGCTGCGGTCAGCGTCAGGCTGGTATGCAGCCCTTTTAGCAGTTCGGGTAAGTAATCAAGCATCAGCCTGGTCTCCGTTCGAAGCGCGTCGCACGCTGGTCAATACGTTTCAGAATGTACTGACTCAACAGGGTGATGACCAGATAGATTGCCGCCGCGATGATATACCAGTTAAACGGCTCCTGGGTTCGGGTGGCGATGCTTTTAGTTTGCAGCATCAGATCGTTGACGCTGATCAGGCTCACCAGCGCGGTATCCTTCAGCAGCACCAGCCACTGGTTGCCGAGTCCCGGCAGCGCGTGGCGCCACATTTGCGGCATCACTAAGCGAAAGAAAATAGCGGCTTTCGATAATCCCAGCGCCTGACCGGATTCCCATTGCCCCTGCGGAACGGCTTTAAGCGCCCCGCGCAGGGTCTGCGATGCGTAAGCGGCATACAGCAGAGAAAGCGCGATAGCCCCGCAGAGGAACGGACTGACGTCGAAGTTTTCAATCTGCATTTGTACCGGGATCTGCACAATGCCGAGATTGATCGTAAAACCGTCAGAAAGGGTCAGCAGCAGCTGTGAGGAACCAAAATAGATAAACAGAACCACCAGAATTTCCGGTAGTCCGCGCAAAAGGGTGACAATGCCGGTTGCGAGCCAGGCGACCGGACGCAGCTTTACCGACTCGAGGACGGCAAAGAGCATCGCCAGCACCAGGCCGATGATCAGGGCGCAAACGGCAAGGCCGACGGTCATCCCGGCGGCGCTTGCTAATGGAAAAAATTCGTTCATTCAGCGTTACTTCTGGAACCATTTGTTATAGATAGACTGGTAAGTCCCATCGCTTTTCACTTTTTCCAGCGCAGCGTTAAATTTCTGCTGCAGTTCGGTATTGCCCTGGCGCAGCGCAATGCCGAGACCGGTGCCGAAGTAGTCTTTATCGGTCACCTTGTCGCCCACCGCGGCCAGCTTCGGATTGCTCTTCAGCCATTCGGTCACCACGGCGGTATCGCCGAATACGGCATCAATACGGCCGTTCTGCAGGTCCAGCTTCGCATTCTGGTAGCTGTCGTAAGGAACGGTCGTGATTTCCGGGTGTTTGTCGGTGATGAATTTCTGGTGAGTGGTGCCGTTCTGCACGCCGACTTTCTTGCCTTTCAGGGCGTCAATGCTGGTGAATTTACCCTGCTGGCCGACGAACAGCGCGGAGTTTTCATAGTACGGGGTGGTGAACAGCACCTGTTTTTCACGCTCAGGGGTGATGTCCATCCCGGCCATGACCGCGTCGAAACGGCGGAACTTCAGGCTGGGGATCAGGCTGTCGAAAGCCTGGTTGGTAAAGGTGCAGGTGGCATCAATCTCTTTACACAGCGCGTTCGCCAGATCGACATCAAAGCCGACAATTTTGTTATTGGCGTCGATCGATTCAAACGGAGGGTAGGAGGCCTCGGTGGCGAAACGAATGGTCTGGGCTGCGGTAGCGGAGAGGCTCATGCCCGCAAGAAGAGCGGCAATCAGTACTTTTTTCATCGTCATTTCCCCGAAAACATCAATGTGAAAGATAGTTTTTAAACGCGTCGGTCTGCGGATGCGCGAAGCAGCCGGCATCACCTTGTTCAACGATATGGCCATTTTCCATATAGACCACGCGGCTGGCTGTTTTGCGCGCCACTTCCACTTCGTGGGTGACGATAACCTGCGTAATACCGGTTTCAGCCAGTTCGCGGATAATACTGACGATCTGGGCGGTGATTTCTGGATCGAGCGCCGCCGTGGGTTCATCGAACAGCAGAACCTGCGGTTCCATCATCAGGGCGCGGGCAATAGCGACGCGCTGCTGCTGGCCGCCGGAAAGATGCAGCGGGTAGCGATCGCTATAGGGTTTCAGGCGCAGACGTTCGAGCAGCTTTTCAGCGCGGGCGAGAGCCTGATCTTTGCTCAAACCGAGCACGCGGCAGGGAGCTTCAATCAGATTTTGCTGCACGGTCAGATGCGGCCACAGATTGTACTGTTGGAACACCATACCCACGTTCTGGCGCAGCTCGCGAATGGCTTTGTCAGAAGGCGCTTTGGTAAAGTCGAAATGATTTCCGGCGATATGCAGCGTACCGGAACGCGGCATCTCCAGCAGATTAAGGACGCGCAGCAGCGAGCTTTTACCGGCACCGCTTGGGCCGAGCAGCACCAGCGTTTCCCCCTGCGGGCAATCCAGCGTGATGTCGAACAGCGCCTGGTGTGCGCCGTAGAAGCAATTAATGCCGTTTAATTTTATGCTCATCTGGGCAGTCTGATACATATAGCAATTGAGGCCGCAAATAGTACCTTTGGCAGAATAGTTATGCAATATTTATGCGTTAAAAGTTAAATGTAAACCATGTTTACATTTAAAGTTAGCACAAAATATGGCTTCGTGAAGGTGGGATAAGTCAATGTCGGCATTACCAGCGGAAATGCCGACATTTTACCGGGGTTATTTCATTCGGCCCGAGCGGCCCAACGCCTGGATTAGCGTTTTTCCAGACTCTGACGCAGGGTGCCCGCCGGCGCATGGGCGTTGTTGCCGAGGTAGCGCACGTCATCCACGGCCCAGCACTGGCCTTCCTGAATCATCAGCACTTCGTCTTTCCAGCTTTGGGTGCCCTGTTTCAGCTCCACGCGCAGGGGAATATTGCGCGCGTCGCGATTAGGGATGGTGGAGGCGCTGGCGACATCGGCGCTGTCGGCTGGCGTTGTGCTACTGGAGAAAAGATTTGGCTGCAGCAGGGCGTTGTTAGACGGGTCCTGACGCGCGTCGTTCAGCAGTTTTGCCAGACCGTCGCTCAGGTATGGGCGCAGCGCGGTTAAATCGCTGTTGCGGTGCTGTGCCTGATAGTCATAAAACTTCTGCGCTACGTCATCCGGGCCGCCTTCGATGCAGGGGCCGCTGCGGGTGCCGTTATCTTTGTACGCAGGCGTGACGGTAGTACAGGCGCTGAGCGCCAGCGCGCAGGGGAGGACTAATGCAAGAACTTTGTAGCGCATGATGATTTCCTTATGAGCTCACTACGTTAGAATATCTTTTCAAGCATAGTGTATCAGATAGGGATTGTGCTTGACCCTTAGAGCTAACGCATTGAACGCTAAAGAAGGAGTTTCATCATGCAATTTTCCACCACTCCGACCCTCGAAGGTCAGCCCATCATTGAATACTGCGGCGTCGTCACGGGGGAAGCGATTCTCGGCGCCAACGTATTCCGCGATTTTTTCGCCAGCATCCGCGATATCGTCGGCGGTCGTTCCGGCGCCTATGAAAAGGAGCTGCGTAAGGCCCGTGAAATTGCGTTTGAAGAGCTGAGCGAGCAGGCGAAGGCGCTGGGCGCCAATGCGGTGGTCGGGATTGATATTGACTACGAAACCGTAGGTAAAGATAGCAGCATGCTGATGGTCAGCGTTAGCGGCACCGCGGTGAAGACCCGCCGATGAGAGCTTGCCGGGCAGGCGTACTGCTGGCGCTGCTGCTGGCGGGCTGCGCCAGCGAAAAAGGTATTATCGATCGCGATGGCTATCAGCTGGATACGCGCCATCCGGCGCAGGCGGCTTATCCGCGCATCAAAGTGCTGGTGATTCACTACACCGCCGATGATTTCGACGTTTCGCTGGCGACGCTGACGGATAACCAGGTGAGCTCTCACTACCTGATCCCGGAGAAACCGCCGCTGCACGGAGGCAAACCGCGGATCTGGCAGCTGGTGCCGGAAGAGGAACTGGCCTGGCATGCGGGCGTCAGCTTCTGGCGCGGCAGCACGCGCATTAACGACACTTCGATTGGCATCGAGCTGGAGAACCGCGGCTGGCAAAAAACGGCGGGGGTGAAAAGCTTTACGCCGTTTAATCCGGCGCAGATTGACGCCCTGATCCCGCTGGCGAAAGATATTATCGCCCGCTACCACATCGCGCCGCAGAACGTGGTCGCCCATGCGGATATCGCGCCGCAGCGCAAAGACGATCCGGGGCCGCTGTTCCCGTGGCGCAGGCTGGCCGAGCAGGGGATTGGCGCATGGCCTGATGCCCGGCGCGTGGCATTTTATCTGCAGGGCCGTCCGTCATACGAGCCGGTAGACGCCGCAGCGCTGCTGGACGTCCTGGCGCGCTACGGCTATCAGGTGACGCCGGAAATGACGCCAGCGCAGCAGAAGCGGGTCATTATGGCTTTCCAGATGCACTTCCGTCCCGCGCGCTGGGACGGGGTTGCCGATGCGCAAACCCTGGCGATAGCCGAAGCGCTGCTGGAAAAGTACGGGCGTGGTTAATAGTGCAGCTTGCCGTGGTCCTTCAACCACGCGGCGGTGCGGAGAATCCCTTCATCCATCGTGATGACCGGCTGATAGCCTAGCTCCTGCTGGGCGCGGGAGATATCAAGAGTAAAATCAAAGTTCAGCTTAGAGACGCCGTAGTGGGTAAATGCGGGCTCTTTCGCTGACTTATTGCCAAAGCGCTCCATGCTGCGGGCGATGATATCCAGCATGGGATAGGGAACCGAACGGATGCGGCACTTAATCCCCAGCTCGTCTATGAGTTTCTGCACAATGCTGTGCAGGGTTTGCGGTTCGCCGTTAGTAATGTTGTACGCGCGGGCCGAGGGCAGAAGGTCACTCTGCGGCTGGCTGGCGAGCCACATCGCGTGTACCGCGTTTTCATAGTAGGTCATATCCACCAGCGCGCTGCCGCCGCGCGGCAACAGGACGCTGCCGTAGTGCTGCATCATCTGCGCCAGGCGCGGGATAAACACTTTATCATGCGGGCCAAACAGGCTTTGCGGACGCAGGATTGTAAAACGGGTATTTGGGTTGGCCTGCGCCAGCAGATTGATCACATCTTCGCTTGCCGCCTTGCTGCGGGCGAATTCGTTGGCGAAACGCTGCGGGCGGAAATCCTCCGCAACATCGCGATGATGGTGATAATCAAAATAGAGCGACGGCGAAGAGATATGCACGAAGTTGCGCACGCCCCAGGCAACCGCCCACTCGCCGAGACGCCGGGTCGCGCGCACGTTAGCTAAATCGAAGGCCTGCTGGGTGCCCCACGGCGAGGTAAAGCTGGAACAGTGCCACAGGGTATCGATACCGGCGAGCATCACTTTGGCCTGCGAAGAGACCAGCTCGGTTAAGTCCGCAGGGACGAACTCTGCGCCCATTTTGCTCAGAAGCTTGCCCATCGCTTCGTTGCGCCCGGTCGCTCTGACGCTAATGCCCCTGTTACGCAGATATTCCACCGCGTTGCGGCCCAATCCGCTGGTCGCACCGGTAACCAGTACCTTCATATCGATCCACTGTTTAACAAAAGAATTTCGTGCGCATTTTTCCGTGATTCTGACTACGATGCAATGAGAATCATGAAAGAATTCTGCACCTATACTCTATTTGATGGTGATTTGCTCCGCCAGGTGGGCGATGCGTCGCGCCATACCGCGAAAAATAAACAGATGCGCCGGGATCATCAGCAGCCAGTAGAAAAGCCCCGGCATACCGTGCGGGTGCCACCAGGCGCGCACGTCCAGTTCGCGATGATCGCCTTTATCGCGCAGGGTAAAGCTCAGGCGGCCAAGGCCGGGCGCTTTCATGCCGAATAACAGCGTCAACTGCTTTTCCGGCTCGACGATAATCACCTTCCAGCTGTCCACCGCATCGCCGGTCTGCAGATATTCATTTTCCGGGCGACCTTTTGCCAGCCGGTGACCGACCAGCAGATCCATCACCCCGCGCGTTTTCCACAGAGCGTTGCCGAAGAAATAGCCCTCTTTGCCGCCAATTTGGTTGACTACCTTCCACAGCGCAGCAAGGCTGGCGGAAGTGTTAACGGTACAGCCTGCCTGTTTCGGATAGTAGCCGTACTCGGGCCGCCAGCGGGCGAAGGCCTGCGCATCGTAGCCCCAGTCGCTGGAGTTCACCAGCTGCTCCTCTTCTTTAAGCGTAAGGCGCACCGCTTCATCAAACGCGATAAGCGGTTGAGGAATTAAGGCCCGCAGGGCCCGATCGTCGGCAATCAGATCGTGCTTTAGCCCCTGGATCAGCGCTTTGGCCGTGGTTGGCGGCACTGAGGTAATGACGTTGAGAAACCACACCGAAATCCAGCGGGTCGGGAAAGGGATGGGGATCAGCGGGCGGCGTTTGCCGCTGACCGCCATAAAGCGGATGAACTGCTGCTGATAGCTCAAAATTTCCGGTCCGGCGGCTTCAAACACCCGATGCTCGCGGGCCGGATGGTTTAGCAGCTGCAGCAGATAGTAGAGTAAATTTTCCAGCGCAATCGGCGTGGTGCGCGAGCGCACCCAGCGCGGCGGCGTCAGCACCGGCAGGTTGTAGACCATATCGCGCATCACTTCGAAGGCGGCGGAACCGGCGCCGACGATAATGCCGGCGCGAACTTCCGCTACCGGAACGCCCGATTCGCGCAGCAGATCGCCGGTGATCTGGCGGGCGCGCAGATGATCGGATTGCTCCTGCTTCTCCACCTGTAAGGAACTGAGAAAGATGACTTCGTTCACCGGCGACTTGCGCAGCGCGTCGCGAACGTTGAGGGCGACCCGCCGTTCGTGGCGGATAAAGTCCCCGCCTTCGCCCATCCCGTGCACCAGATAGTAAACGGTATCAGCCTGCGCCAGCAGGGCGGGTAGCGCGTCCGGCTGGTTTAAATCGAGCGAATAGCACTCGACGCCGGGGAGCTGCTGTTTTTTAAGCCTGTCGATCTGGCGTGCCGCCGCCAGCACGGTGAAGCCCTGCTCGCTGAGCCTTTTCACCAGATGCTGGCCGATATAACCGCTGGCGCCAAGCACCAGAATTCGCTGCGACACGCCGGACTCCTTAACGGTTTAAAAATGCCTGCCAGTGGCTAACCACCTCGGTGAGCTGCTGGCGGTTAACGTCAATATGCGTCACCAGGCGCACGATGGGCGAGGCGTTGATCAGCACCCCGCGTTCGCGCAGATACTCGCCCAGCGCGGCGGCGCGCGCTTCACCGACGCGAACAAACAGCATATTGGTATCATGACGCGTCACCTCGGCGCCGGCGGCGCGCAGCTGCTCCGCCATCCACGCGGCGTTGTCGTGATCCTCTTTTAAGCGCGCGACGTTGTTCTGCAGGGCATACAGGCCCGCGGCCGCCAGAATACCGGCCTGACGCATCCCGCCGCCGACCATTTTCCGCCAGCGGATAGCGCGGTGAATGTACTCTTCGCTCCCCACCAGCAGCGAGCCTACCGGCGCGCCGAGTCCTTTAGACAGGCAGATGGTGAAGGAGTCGCAGTAGCGGGCGATCTCGCGCAGCGCGCAGCCGTATTCCACGACGGCGTTAAAAATACGCGCCCCGTCAACGTGCAGCCCCAGGCCGCGCTGGCGCGTAAACTCCCAGGCATCTTTGAGATATTCACGCGGCAGCACTTTGCCGTTATGGGTGTTTTCCAGCGACAGCAGCCGGGTAGGGGCGAAATGGATATCGTCCGGTTTGATTTTGGCCGCGACTTTATCCAGCGGCAGGGAACCGTCCGCTGCGGCATCGATTGGCTGCGGCTGGATGCTGCCAAGCACCGCCGCGCCGCCGGCTTCGTAGAGATAGTTATGCGCGCCCTGGCCGACGATATACTCTTCGCCGCGCTGGCAGTGGCTGAGCAGGGCGACCAGGTTGGCCTGGGTGCCGCTAGGCAGGAAGATAGCGGCCTCTTTGCCCGCCAGGTCGGCGGCAAAGCGCTGGAGTTCGTTAACGGTCGGGTCATCGCCATACACGTCATCCCCGACCGGAGCGGCCATCATGGCTTCCAGCATGGCGCGGCCCGGACGGGTAACGGTATCGCTGCGTAAATCTATCATGTCATATCCTTATACACTTCATCCTTCGCGCTGCCCCGGCGTTGGCTGCTCCCTCAAACCCCGGTCACAGAGTTATCTCTGCGCCCGGGGATTTTCGGCCTTGCCGCCTTGAGGCAACACGAATAATTTTGCGTATGAATTGAAAAGGATATTTTTACCTTAGCCAGTTAGTTTTCGCCAGTTCGATAACTTCGTCGCCGCGGCCGCTGATAATCGCGCGCAGCATATAAAGGCTGAAACCTTTGGCCTGCTCCAGTTTAATTTGCGGCGGCATCGCCAGTTCTTCACTGGCGACGACCACATCCACCAGGACCGGGCCATCGGTAGCGAAAGCGGTTTGCAGCGCTTCATCAACCTCTGACGCGCTTTCAACACGTATGCCCTTGATGCCGCACGCTTCGGCGATGCGGGCAAAGTTGGTGGCGTGAAGTTCAGTGCCGTCTGTCAGATAGCCCCCGGCCTTCATCTCCATCGCCACGAAGCCCAGTACGCTGTTATTGAAGATAACGATCTTCACCGGCAGCTTCATCTGCGCCAGCGAGAGAAAATCCCCCATCAGCATGCTGAAGCCGCCGTCGCCACACATTGCCACAACCTGACGGTCAGGGGCGGTGGCCTTCGCACCGATGGCCTGCGGCATGGCGTTAGCCATTGACCCATGGTTGAACGATCCGAGCAGGCGACGCTTGCCGTTCATCTGCAAATAGCGCGCGGCCCAGACGGTCGGCGTACCCACGTCGCAGGTAAAGATGGCATCGTCGTCGGCATAGTGGCTGATGCGCTGCGCCAGATACTGCGGATGAATTGTTTTGTCGCTGGGCTTCGCCAGGTCATCAAGCCCCTTGCGCGCGTCGCGATAGTGTTCCAGCGCTTTATCGAGGAACTTACGGTCGGTTTTCTCCTCAAGATGCGGCATCAGCGCGCTGAGGGTCGATTTAATATCGCCGACCAGCGCCATATCCACTTTACTGTGGGCGCCAATACTGCCGGGATTGATATCAATCTGAATGATTTTCGCGTCCGTCGGGTAGAAGGCGCGATAGGGGAACTGGGTGCCGAGCAGCACCAGGGTGTCAGCGTTCATCATGGTGTGGAAGCCGGAGGAGAAGCCAATCAGTCCGGTCATCCCCACATCATAAGGGTTGTCGTATTCTACGTGCTCTTTGCCGCGCAGCGCGTGAACGATAGGCGCTTTGAGCTTCTCGGCGAAGTCTACCAGCTCTTTATGCGCTCCGGCGCAGCCGCTGCCGCACATCAGGGCGATGTTGCTTGAATAGCGCAGCAGCTGGGCCAGCTTTTTCAGCTCTTCTTCCGCCGGCGTCACGTGCGGCAGCGGCGCGTGGTACCAGTGGCTGCTGGCGCTTTCCGGCGCGGCTTTCAGCGCAACGTCGCCGGGAAGCACCACTACCGAGACGCCGCGGTTAATCACCGCTTTGCGCATGGCGATGGCCAGCACCTGCGGGATCTGTTCCGGGGTGGAGACCAGTTCACAGTAGTGACTGCATTCCCGGAACAGCTCCTGCGGATGCGTTTCCTGAAAATAGCCGCTGCCGATTTCGCTGGAAGGAATATGGGCGGCGATGGCCAGAACCGGAACGTGATTGCGGTGGCAGTCGAAAAGGCCGTTAATCAGATGCAGGTTGCCCGGCCCGCAGGAGCCTGCGCAGACCGCCAGTTCGCCGGTAAGCTGCGCTTCCGCCCCGGCGGCGAAGGCGGCCACTTCTTCATGGCGCGTGGGCATCCAGTCGATGGTCCCCATACGGTTCAGGCTGTCGCTTAAGCCGTTGAGCGAATCCCCGGTTACGCCCCAAATACGTTTAACGCCAGCCTGTTCAAGAGTTTTGGCTATGTATGCCGCCACGGTCTGTTTCATGGTTCTCCATCTCCTTTTTGTGATAACGCTTACAAGCTTAGATGAAACTGCCAGTTACGCTCGCTTTCCCCCCTCATTTTTCGCTGGTTTTTTTCAGCAAAAACTCCGCATAATCTGAGCTCACATAAAGTGGTAAACAGGAATCATTTCAAATGGTTAAATCGCTGTTAAATGCTGTTAATAAACTGCTATCCCATGACGATTTCGGCAAACTCTTGTTACGACTTGCCGTTGGCGGGCTGATGCTGTTTCACGGGTTGCATAAGCTATTTGATGGCGTAGGGGGAATCAGCAATATGCTGGTAGCAAAAGGATTGCCGGGGTTTATCGCTTATGGGGTTTTAGTGGGCGAGGTGGTAGCGCCTTGCCTGCTGATTCTGGGAGTGCTTACGCGTCCGGCGGCGCTGGTGCTGGCGTTTACGATGGTCGTGGCCTGGCTGATGGTGGGGACGGGCAAAACCTTTGCGCTGGATGCGGTAGGCGCGTGGGCGATTGAGAGCCTGGTCTATTTCTTTGTTGGCGCGCTGGCGATTGCCTTCCTCGGGGCAGGGCGCTATGCCATCGGCGGCAATTCGGCCTGGCGGTAAACATTGCCGGACGGCGTTGCGCCATCCGGCAGCTGAGGGTTAAGCCAGTACCAAATCACCCTGCGGGTGGCAGGAGCAGGCCAGCACGTAGCCTTCAGCGATTTCCGCATCGGTTAACGTCATGGTACTGCTGACGGTATATTCTCCGGAAACCACTTTGGTTTTGCAGCAGCCGCAGACGCCTGCGCGACAGGCGACGGTAACCGGCACCTTATTGCTTTCCAGCGCTTCGAGCAGCGTGGTGCCGACCGGCGCGTAGAACGCTTTCGCCGGCTGCAGTTTGGTGAACTTCAGGCCGCTGGTAGCGGCTTCGGCTACCGGCGTAAAGAACTGCTCTTTAAAGAAACGCGTCGCGCCCAGCGCTTTCACCTCCTGCTCAACCCAATCCATATACGGCGCCGGGCCGCAGGTCATCACGGTACGAGAGGTCAGATCCGGTACGCTTTTCAGCAGATCGGTCGTCAGTCGGCCAGAAACAAAACCGTGGGTGGCATTGTTTTCAGCGACTAAGGTCACCGGATATTCGCGCCATTCGTCGGCAAAAATAACATCTTGCGGTGAACGAACGTTAAAGATCACCTGCACATCGGCCTGCGGGCGGTACTTTGCCAACCAGCGACGCATTGACATGATTGGCGTAACGCCGCAGCCAGCAGCCAGCATCAGGAACTTATCTTCAGCCTTATCTTCACAGGTAAATTCACCCATGGCATCGGACAGCCAGATATAGTCGCCGCGCTTCACGTCGCGGGTCAGCCACTGTGAGCCTGCGCCATCGTCAATCCGACGGATGGTCAGCGTGATGTACTCGCTTACTCCCGGCGTCGATGAAATGGTGTAAGCACGCAGCGTCTCCGCTGAATTACGTACGCTGACCAGTGCATACTGCCCGGCACGGTACGGATAATAGTCGTGGCACAGCAACGAAATTGTCCATACATCCGGCGTTTCCTGATGGATGTGATGAACCTGCATCCGCCATGGGCACTGATGAGTTGGCATTGTCATTCTTTACTCCTTACGCGCTCAGCAGCTGCTTCATGTCTTCTTCAACGGTGGTCACGGAACGCAGACCGAATTTCTCGTTGAGAACGGCCAGCAGGTCCGGCGTGAAGAAGCCCGGCGCCGTCGGGCCGGTGACGATATTTTTCACGCCCAGCGACAGCAGGGTCAGCAGAATAACAATCGCTTTCTGTTCAAACCAGGAGAGCACCAGAGACAGCGGCAGGTCGTTCACGCCACAACCCAGTTTCTCAGCCAGGGTGACCGCCAGGATGATGGCAGAGTAAGCGTCGTTACACTGACCGGCATCGACCAGACGCGGCAGACCTTCGATATCGCCGAATTCGAGTTTGTTGAAACGGTATTTACCGCAGGCCAGGGTCAGGATCAGGCAGTCGTCCGGTACGCTGGTGGCGAAATCGGTGAAGTAGTTACGTTCGCCGCGCGCCCCGTCGCAGCCGCCCACCAGGAAGATATGGCGCAGTTTTTCACGGCTCACCAGGTCGATCAGCGTATCAGCCGCGCCCAGCAGGGTCTGACGACCGAAGCCAACGGTGATCAGGTGCGGGATCTCGCTGTACGGGAAGCCCGCCATCTGCTGCGCCTGGGCGATAACCGGGGCGAAATCTTCGCCTTCCAGATGATTGACGCCTGGCCAGCCGACGATGCTGCGGGTCCAGATACGGTCGTCATAGGCGCCGACGGTTGGGTCGATGATGCAGTTAGAGGTCATCACAATCGGGCCAGGGAAGCGGGCAAACTCGACCTGCTGGTTTTGCCAGCCGCTGCCGTAGTTACCAATCAGATGCTTGAATTTACGCAGTTCCGGGTAACCGTGCGCTGGCAGCATTTCACCGTGGGTGTAGACGTTAACCCCGGTACCTTCGGTTTGCTCCAGCAGGTTGTACAGATCTTTCAGGTCATGGCCGGAAATCAGAATGCATTTGCCTTCGGTCGCTTTGACGTTGACCTGAGTCGGGGTGGGGTGACCATATTTGGTGGTCTCACCAGCGTCCAGAATGCTCATCACTTTGAAGTTCATCTGGCCGATTTCCATCGAGCACTCCAGCAGCGCGTTCATATCGGCAGGCCAGGTACCGAGCCACGCCATGATTTTATGGTACTGGGCGTAGATGTCGTTGTCGTACTGACCCAGAACGTGCGCGTGCTCCATATAAGCCGCAGCGCCTTTCAGGCCGTACAGGCACAGCAGGCGCAGGCCGAGAATGTTCTCGCCGATGGCCGCTTTGTCTTTGTTCGGGGTGAATTCCGCCGCCTGGCGCTGCAGGTCGCCCAGATCGTCGCTCGCCAGCTGCAGATCGGCCATCGGGTTGTTAACCGTCGCGTGGGCATCAATATTCAGGCACTGGGCTTTCAGCGCTTCACGCAGGGTGATGGCCTCGCGCGCATAGCCAACGATACGCGGGGAATCGAAGTTAACGTTGGTCAGCGTGGAGAAAAAAGCGCGCGGCGCAAAGCTATCGATGTCGTGGTCGATGATGCCGTATTCACGGGCTTTAAGCGCCCAGGCGGAGAGTCCCTGCAGAGAGGCAATCAGCAGATCCTGCAGATCGGACGTTTCGGCCGTTTTCCCGCACATACCCTGCGCGTAAGAGCAGCCGTTCCCTGCCGGGGTACGGATGGTTTGTTCACATTGCACACAAAACATGGTCACACCTTTTTTAAAGTTATATTTAATATACATGTTTAAGGTTATGCCCGAGCGCGAGAAGAGAAAAGGTATTTCTGATACAACTTACGGGGAGATTGATTTAGCGCAAAATTGGCGGCAGAAGACTACCGCCAGAGAGGTATTAAGCGGAGAAGAAAGCCATCAATATGGGCACCAGCAGACTGAGAATGAAGCCATGAACGATGGCCGCCGGCACAATCTCCACCCCGCCAGAGCGTTGCAGTACCGGCAGCGTAAAGTCCATTGATGTCGCGCCGCAAAGGCCCAGCGCGGTGGAACGGCTGCGGCGCACCAGTCCGGGGATAAGCATTATCGCCAGCAGCTCGCGGGCAAGATCGTTAAAGAAGGCCGCGCTGCCAATTACCGGACCATAGGATTCGGTCAGCAGGATCCCGGAGAGCGAATACCAGCCAAACCCGGAAGCCATGGCTAGGCCGGTTTTTAGCGGCAGGTCGAGAATAAAGGCGTTGATGATACCGCCCAGCAGTGAACTGACCATGACCACTACCGCGACAATCATTCCGCGGCGATTCAGTACGATCTGCCGCAGCGTCATGCCATTATTGCGCAGTTGAATACCGATGAGGAACAAAAGGAAGATCAGGGTATATTCGCTGGCCTCGGTGGCGTGTTGTAAAAAGGATATACCGCTCAGACCAATCATAAAACCAATAAATACCACGCCGCATAGCTGAAGGGATTCCAGAGCCATTGCCAGACGGGAGGGTAATTTTTCCTGACGATGATGATTTTGCCAGGGCATTTTTTGCTCGAGCCACATCAGGGCGGCAATATTGCACAGCAGAATAATAACGACGCTGACCGCCGCATAATGAAGGATCGCCAGGAGGTTGCTGGCCAGATTATCCAGGAAGGCCAGGCTAATACCCATAAAAAAGAGAATAACGTAGACAATCCAGCTCAGAAGTCGCGCGATGAGTTTAAGGGCTGATGGTCGATGAAGAGGAATAAGATAGCCTATAACCAACGGCAGCAGAATGATTAAAAGTCCCGAAAACATGAACGACCTGGTCCTTGCAGAATGAAAATAGCGCCCCTGACACTACCCAAATCGCCGGACTGAGTAAAGTGGTGGAAAAAAAGAAAGGCCCGGCAGCACCGGGCCTCAAGAAAAGTGGGGGAAGTTTAGCTGCGTTTTTCCAGCAGGGTGCGGTAGAGCACGCCGCCGAGAATGCCGCCGATAATCGGCATCACCCAGAATAGCCACAGCTGCTGCAGCGCCCAGCCGCCCTGAAATATCGCTACCGCGGTACTGCGCGCCGGGTTTACCGACGTGTTGGTGACCGGAATGCTGATCAGGTGGATAAGCGTTAGCGCCAGGCCAATAGCGATAGGAGCGAAGCCGGCCGGTGCGTTTTTATCCGTGGCGCCGTGAATGACCAGCAGGAAGCCGCAGGTCAGGACGATCTCAATCACAATAGCGGAGAGCATGGAGAAACCGCCGGGAGAATGTTCGCCATAGCCGTTCGATGCGAATCCGCTAGCGGCGGCGTCAAAGCCCGCTTTACCGCTGGCGACAACGTACAGAATAGCGGCGGCGATAATACCGCCGACAACCTGGGCGATAATATAACCAATCACGTCCCTGGCCGGGAAACGACCGCCGGCCCATAAACCTAAAGTTACCGCCGGGTTAAAGTGTCCGCCGGAAATATGACCGACGGCATACGCCATGGTTAATACGGTTAAACCGAAAGCCAGCGCGACGCCGGCAAAACCAATTCCCAGCTCAGGGAATGCCGCAGCCAGAACGGCGCTGCCGCAACCACCAAATACCAGCCAGAATGTACCAAAGCATTCAGCTGCTAATTTTCTAAACATAACCACCTCAATAAAAACGTAAACGCGCACGAGTTTTCGTGCCGGCCTTTATTTTCGCCACAAAGAATGACGACCAGAATAAAGCGACGCTATTCTAGGGACGATCGCCACCTTGGGACCAGTTAAATAAATTGATGTAATTTGATTTAGAACAATGCGCTGGGATTCCTTTTCATGTCGGATTTTTTAAAAGTGTAGAACAAAAACGGTTAAAAAAACGACTTTCAATGATGAATGCGTTTCTCAATTAAGTGAAGTACGGCGCATCACATTCCCCCCTGCAGCCATGAGCGATTCGCAGACGCCCGGAGTGTCATGTTGATGCTCACCTCGCTATACTGCTGATAACTGAAGGAGATAGTCGCCACTGAGCGGAGGGCATATGCATCTTGAGCGCGTAGAAATAGTCGGTTTTCGCGGCATTAACCGATTATCGTTGATGCTGGAACAAAATAACGTGCTGATTGGCGAAAATGCCTGGGGTAAATCCAGCCTGCTGGATGCCCTGACGCTTCTCCTGTCGCCGGAGTTCGACCTCTATCATTTTGTTCGGGAAGATTTTTGGTTTCCGCCCGGCGATATTCAGGGGCGCGAGCATCATCTGCATATCATCCTGACCTTCCGTGAAAATGAACCCGGTCGCCA
The DNA here is from genome assembly GCF_040062275.1 of Klebsiella sp. GW_Kp182. NCBI lineage: Bacteria > Pseudomonadati > Pseudomonadota > Gammaproteobacteria > Enterobacterales > Enterobacteriaceae > Klebsiella > Klebsiella sp. GW_Kp182. The sequence goes on from NZ_JBEAFQ010000069.1 coordinate 17,208, forward strand.
TCGGGTTCGACTCTATCGTCCTCTCAGCAGCTGCTGGGTTCCCTGCGACGATGGCTATCAGCGCGTTTTCTATCGCCTGGAGGGGGAGCTTGCCGATGACGACAGCGTGATGACCCTGCGCAGCTTTATTGATGGTGAAGGGAAAGCGCTGGAGCTTGACGATATTGATGAACTCGCCCGTCACCTGGTACGGCTGATGCCGGTTCTGCGGCTACGCGACGCCCGTTTTATGCGGAGGATCCATAACGGTACCGTGCCGCATTCGCCGCAGATCGAGATTACCGCCCGCCAGCTCGATTTTCTCTCCCGCGAGCTGGTGCATCATCCGCAAAATTTAACCGATGGGCAGATCCGCCAGGGGCTGTCGGCTATGGTGCAATTGCTGGAGCACTATTTTGCCGAGCAGAGCAGCGCGCAGTCGCGCCATCGTCTGATGCGCCGTCATTCACATGATGAACAGCGCAGCTGGCGCTATCTGGACATCATCAACAGGATGATCGACAAACCCGGCGGGCGCAGCCATCGGGTGATTTTATTGGGGCTGTTTTCGACTCTGCTGCAGGCGAAAGGCACGGTAAGGCTCGATCGCGATGCGCGGCCGCTCTTGTTGATTGAGGACCCGGAAACCCGGCTGCATCCTATTATGCTGTCGGTGGCCTGGCATTTGCTCAATTTACTGCCGCTGCAGCGGGTGACGACAACGAACTCCGGCGAACTGCTGTCATTAACGCCCGTCGAGCACGTCTGTCGGCTGGTGCGTGAATCTTCACGAGTGTCGGCCTGGCGGCTGGGGCCCGGCGGGATGAATGCGGAAGACAGCCGGCGCATCGCGTTTCATATTCGCTTTAACCGTGCTTCATCGCTGTTTGCCCGCTGCTGGCTGCTGGTGGAGGGGGAGACGGAAACCTGGGTTATCAACGAGCTGGCCCGCCAGTGCGGCCATCACTTTGATGCGGAAGGGGTGAAGGTCATTGAGTTTGCCCAGTCGGGTTTGAAGCCGTTGATTAAATTCGCCCGGCGAATGGGTATTGAGTGGCATGTGCTGGTGGATGGCGATGAAGCTGGGAAGAAATACGCCGCCACCGTTCGCAGTTTGTTGAATGACGATAAAATGCTGGAGCGAGACCATCTCACCGCGCTACCGGCGATGGATATGGAGCATTTTATGTACCGTCAGGGCTTCGACGATGTTTATCACCGGGTCGCGCAGCTGCCGATGAATATACCCATGAATATGCGGCGGGTGATCACCAAAGCGATTCACCGTTCGTCAAAACCGGACCTGGCGATTGAAGTGGCTATGGAGGCCGGGCGGCGCGGAGTTGACGCCATTCCAGCACTGCTGAAAAAAATGTTCTCTCGCGTGCTATGGCTGGCGCGCGGACGCGCGGATTAGCGCTGGCCGCTGTTTCTCTCTTTCTGCCGGGCGATCCATCCCGGCAGGTCTTCATCTGCGCACCCTCAACTTCAGTTAAACAAAAATGAAGCGCATCTAAAAATGCGCGTTATTCTATTGCCGCATTTAGATAGAATTGTCGCGGGTTCTGCGGGTTAAAACATCAGGAATTGTTATGAAATTAAATGGAAAGCGCAGGAAAGTTTGGTGGCTGCTGGCGATTGTCGTGCTGGCCCTCGCCGTCTGGGGATGGCGAATTCTGAATGCGCCGCTGCCGCAGTATCAGACGCTGGTGGTGCGTAAAGGCGACCTTCAGCAGAGCGTGCTGGCGACCGGTAAGCTCGATGCGTTGAAAAAAGTGGACGTCGGGGCGCAGGTGAGCGGGCAGCTAAAAACGCTGCGCGTCGAGATTGGCGACAAAGTGAAAAAAGACCAGCTGCTGGGGGTTATCGACCCGGAGCAGGCGGAAAACCAGATAAAGGAAGTCGAAGCGACGTTGATGGAGCTACGGGCGCAGCTGAACCAGGCGCGCGCGGAACGTAAGCTATCTGCGGCGACGCTGGCTCGTCAGCAACAGCTGGCGCAGCGGCAGCTGGTCTCTCGCCAGGACCTCGATACCGCCGCGACCGACTTAGCGGTCAAAGAGGCGCAAATCGGCACGATTGAAGCCCAGGTCAAACGCAATCAGGCGACCCTGGATACGGCCAAAACCAACCTCGACTACACCAAAATTCTGGCGCCGATGTCCGGAGAAGTGACGCAAATCACCACCCTGCAGGGGCAGACGGTGATTGCCGCCCAGCAGGCGCCGAATATTTTGACCCTGGCCGATCTCAGCACCATGCTGGTGAAGGCGCAGGTCTCGGAAGCGGACGTCATTCATCTTAAGCCGGGGCAAAAGGCCTGGTTTACCGTACTGGGCGATCCGCTGACGCGCTATGAAGGAACGCTGAAGGATATTCTCCCGACGCCCGAAAAGGTCAACGACGCTATTTTCTACTACGCCCGTTTTGAAGTGCCGAACCCGCAGGGCATCTTGCGTCTGGAGATGACCGCCCAGGTGCATATTCAGCTCTCAGAAGTGAAAAATGTTATTACCATCCCGCTGAGCGCGCTGGGTGAGGCCATCGGCGATAACCGCTATCACGTGCGTCTGCTGCGTACCGGTGAAGTTAAAGAGCGTGAAATCGTTATCGGCGCGCGTAACGACACCGATGTGGCGGTGGTGAAAGGGCTGGACGAGGGGGATGAAGTTATTATCGGCGAAGGTGCGGCCGGAGCGGCGAAATGACGGCGTTACTGGAACTGCGTGATATTCGCCGCAGCTACCCCTCCGGCGATGGCAACGTTGAGGTGCTGAAAGGCATTACGTTGAACATTGCCGCCGGTGAGATGGTGGCAATCGTCGGCGCGTCCGGCTCCGGGAAATCCACGCTGATGAATATTCTCGGCTGTCTGGACAAACCGACCGGCGGTACCTACCGGGTCGCGGGAACGGACGTGGCTCGCCTCAACGGCGACGAGCTGGCGCGCCTGCGGCGGGAACATTTCGGTTTTATTTTCCAGCGCTATCACCTGTTATCGCATCTCACCGCGGCGCAGAACGTGGAAGTTCCTGCGGTTTATGCCGGCGCTGAGCGCAAAGCGCGCCTGGCCCGGGCCCATGAGCTGCTGGTTCGGCTGGGGCTGGGCGACAGAGCTGAATATCAGCCTTCGCAGCTCTCCGGCGGCCAGCAGCAGCGGGTGAGTATCGCCCGTGCCCTGATGAACGGCGGGGAAGTGATTCTGGCGGATGAGCCAACCGGTGCGCTGGACAGCCGCTCCGGCGAAGAGGTCATGGGGATCCTTCACCAGCTAAAAGCGCAGGGGCATACGGTGATTATCGTCACCCATGACCCGCAGGTGGCGGCCCAGGCGGAGCGGGTGATTGAGATACACGACGGTGAAATCGTGCGTAATCCGCCCGCGCTGAGTCCGGCGCAAGGCGGCGTACTGCGCCAGCGCACGGCGGCCGAACCGTCGGCGTGGCGTCAGTTCAGCAGCGGCTTTCGCGAAGCGCTGATCATGGCCTGGCGCGCTATGGCGGCGAATAAAATGCGTACGCTGCTGACGATGCTCGGCATTATTATCGGCATCGCTTCGGTGGTGTCGATTGTGGTGGTGGGCGATGCCGCGAAGCAGATGGTGCTGGCCGATATTCGCGCTATCGGAACGAATACCATTGATGTATATCCCGGCAAGGATTTCGGCGATGACGATCCCCGCTATCAGCAATCGCTCAAGTACGACGATCTGTTAGCTATTCAGAAACAGCCGTGGGTGAGCTCGGCGACCCCGGCGGTATCAAAAAGCCTGCGCCTGCGGGCGGATAACATCGACGTTGCCGCCAGCGCCGAGGGCGTGGGGGCGCAGTACTTTAACGTCTACGGCATGACCTTTAGCGAAGGCAATACCTTTAACGAGCTTCAGCTAAATAGCCGCGCGCAGGTGGTGGTGCTCGACAGCAACGCGCGCCGACAGCTATTTCCGCATAAAGCGCGGGTCGTCGGCGAAGTGATTCTGGTCGGCAATATGCCCGCGACGGTGATCGGCGTGGCGGATGAAAAACAGTCAATGTTCGGCAGCAGCAAAATTCTGCGCGTCTGGTTGCCCTATACCACGATGGCTGGCCGGGTGATGGGGCAGTCGTGGCTGAATTCCATCACCGTGCGCGTCAATGAAGGCTACGACAGCGCGGTTGCCGAGCAGCAGCTGTTGCGTCTACTGGAACTGCGTCACGGTAAGAAAGATGTTTTCACCTGGAATATGGACAGCATCTTGAAAACGGCGGAACGGACCACACATACATTACAGCTGTTTCTGACGCTGGTGGCGGTGATTGCGCTGGTGGTCGGCGGTATTGGCGTGATGAATATTATGCTGGTCTCCGTCACCGAACGCACGCGGGAGATCGGTATCCGTATGGCGGTCGGGGCGCGAGCCAGCGATGTCTTACAGCAGTTTTTGATCGAGGCGGTGCTGGTTTGCCTGGTCGGCGGGGCGCTGGGCGTCACGCTTTCGCTGCTGATTGCCTTTGTATTACAGCTGTTTTTACCCGGCTGGGAGATCGGTTTTTCACCGTTGGCGCTATTGACCGCGTTTTTATGCTCCACGCTGACCGGGGTGCTGTTTGGCTGGCTACCGGCGCGCAATGCGGCTCGTCTGGACCCCGTCGACGCCCTGGCGCGCGAGTAGCGATAAAAAAATGCCAGTCAGAAGGACTGGCATTTTGCTGGCGGGATGTACACAATGAAGCAAAAGAGTTATGCGGCTGTTTCTGTTTCTTCAGCTTCAACAGGGACAATCACGCTGGCGTGGTTACCTTTTGGCCCCTGGTGAACATCAAACCGAACCGCTTGTCCGGCTTTTAGCGTTCTGTAACCATCCATCTGGATGGTCGAGTAATGGGCGAAAATGTCTTCGCCGCCGCCCTCAGGGCAGATAAAACCGAACCCTTTGGCATTGTTGAACCACTTAACAGTACCCATTTCCATACTTCGACATCCTTCGTAAATCTTATAAGTAAGATGGAATGAACCGGTAGTGGAGTGACGAGTTGTTCATTTGCTCGCCAACTCTCGCCACTACAATTTAGAGAAATCAGGAAATGCGTCAAGCGATTGACGCCAGGGGACGGTGAAAAATGCGTCAAAATTTGAAGCAGTTAACGCTATTGCCGGGGAATGTGACAGACGTCGCGGATGGAAGTAATAGATGATAATTATCTATGATCTATTGTAGATTTGTGATGTGCATAGCCTCTGGTCATCGACAGGCCACCGCCTGTTGGCAACAGCAACCGATGATGAACACTGACGATGAGTAAGAGAGACTGGTTGGACTTCGATCAGCTAATTGAGGACGAAGTTAAAGATGCGCTTAAACCGCCATCTATGTATAAAGTGATATTAGTCAATGATGACTACACTCCAATGGAGTTTGTTATTGACGTGTTACAAAAATTCTTTTCTTATGATGTTGAACGTGCAACGCAACTGATGCTGACGGTTCACTATCAAGGTAAAGCGATTTGCGGGGTGTTTACCGCAGAAGTCGCAGAAACCAAAGTATCGATGGTGAACCAGTATGCGAGGGAGAACGAACATCCGTTGTTATGTACGCTAGAAAAAGCCTGAATGCAGGCAATAAACTTGGGGGAGGTGCCTATGCTCAATCAAGAACTGGAACTCAGTTTAAACATGGCTTTCGCCAGAGCGCGCGAGCACCGTCATGAGTTCATGACCGTCGAGCACTTGTTGCTGGCGCTGCTTAGCAACCCTTCGGCCCGCGAAGCGCTTGAAGCGTGTTCAGTGGACCTGGTCGCGCTGCGTCAGGAGCTTGAAGCCTTCATCGAACAGACCACACCCGTACTGCCTGCAACGGAAGAAGAGCGCGACACTCAGCCGACGCTGAGCTTCCAGCGCGTGCTGCAACGTGCTGTTTTCCACGTCCAGTCTTCCGGCCGCAGCGAAGTGACCGGCGCCAACGTTCTGGTCGCGATTTTTAGCGAACAGGAATCTCAGGCGGCATACCTGCTGCGTAAACATGAAGTCAGCCGACTTGATGTGGTGAATTTCATCTCTCACGGTACGCGTAAAGACGAGCCGAGCCAGTCTTCCGATAACAGCGGAAGTCAGCCTGGCAGCAGCGAAGAGCAAGCAGGCGGGGAGGATCGTATGGAAAACTTCACCACCAACCTCAACCAGCTTGCCCGCGTAGGCGGTATCGATCCGCTGATCGGCCGCGAGAAAGAGCTGGAACGTGCTATTCAGGTTCTGTGCCGCCGCCGCAAGAACAACCCGCTGCTGGTGGGGGAATCCGGCGTTGGTAAAACCGCTATTGCTGAAGGTCTTGCCTGGCGTATCGTGCAGGGCGACGTGCCGGAAGTGATGGCCGATTGCACTATCTATTCACTGGATATTGGCTCGCTGCTGGCAGGTACCAAATACCGCGGCGACTTTGAAAAACGCTTTAAGGCGCTGCTTAAGCAGCTGGAGCAGGACACCAACAGTATTCTGTTCATCGATGAGATCCACACCATTATCGGTGCGGGGGCGGCTTCCGGCGGGCAGGTCGATGCCGCTAACCTGATTAAACCGCTGCTTTCCAGCGGTAAGATTCGGGTCATTGGCTCGACGACCTATCAGGAGTTCAGCAACATCTTTGAAAAAGATCGTGCCCTGGCGCGGCGTTTCCAGAAAATTGATATCACCGAACCTTCCGTGGAAGAGACGGTGCAGATTATTAACGGCCTGAAGCCGAAGTATGAAGCGCACCACGACGTCCGTTACACCGCGAAAGCGGTACGTGCGGCGGTAGAGCTGGCGGTGAAGTACATTAACGATCGTCATCTGCCGGATAAGGCGATTGACGTGATTGATGAAGCCGGGGCGCGTGCGCGCTTGATGCCGGTGAGCAAACGTAAGAAAACGGTTAACGTAGCGGATATTGAGTCCGTGGTGGCGCGGATTGCGCGTATACCTGAGAAGAGCGTTTCCCGCAGCGATCGCGATACGCTGAAAAACCTCGGCGATCGCCTGAAAATGCTGGTCTTCGGCCAGGATAAGGCGATTGAGGCCTTAACCGAAGCGATCAAGATGGCGCGCGCCGGGCTTGGCCATGAGCACAAACCCGTCGGCTCTTTCCTGTTCGCCGGGCCTACCGGGGTCGGTAAAACCGAGGTTACCGTACAGCTGGCGAAGTCGCTGGGCATTGAGCTGCTGCGTTTTGATATGTCCGAATATATGGAACGTCATACCGTCAGCCGCTTAATCGGTGCGCCTCCGGGCTACGTCGGTTTCGATCAGGGCGGGCTGCTGACCGATGCGGTTATTAAGCATCCGCACGCGGTGCTGCTGCTGGATGAAATTGAAAAAGCGCATCCGGACGTCTTTAACCTGCTGCTGCAGGTGATGGATAACGGGACGCTGACCGACAACAACGGCCGCAAAGCGGATTTCCGCAACGTGGTGCTGGTGATGACCACCAACGCCGGGGTTCGCGAAACCGAGCGTAAATCCATTGGCCTCATCCATCAGGACAACAGTCCGGATGCGATGGATGAGATCAAAAAGATCTTTACGCCGGAGTTCCGTAACCGTCTCGACAACATTATCTGGTTCGATCATCTGTCTACGACGGTTATCCATCAGGTGGTGGATAAATTTATCGTCGAGCTGCAGGTTCAGCTGGATCAGAAAGGCGTCTCTTTGGAAGTCAGCCAGGAAGCCCGCGATTGGCTGGCCGAGAAAGGCTACGACCGGGCCATGGGCGCGCGTCCGATGGCGCGGGTGATTCAGGACAACCTGAAAAAACCGCTGGCCAACGAGCTGCTGTTTGGCTCACTGGTTGACGGCGGACAGGTGACCGTTGAACTGGATAAAGAGAAAAATGCGCTGACCTACGACTTCCAGAGTGCGCAGAAGCACAAACCGGAAGCGGCGCATTAAGTTTCGGTACTCAGTGACAAAACCGGCCTCAGTGAACTGCACCCAAAAAGTTGGACTCCCAACGAAGTAAGGTGCAGTTTTTTATG
>NZ_JBEAFQ010000070.1:0-23283 GCF_040062275.1 Klebsiella sp. GW_Kp182
AAGCGGCGGTGGATTCCGGCGTCGAATCCGCGCAGCGCATCGGTGAAGTGGTGACTTCGCTGGTTATCGCCCGCCCGCATAACGACATCAACAAAATCGTCTCGCATTACAAAATCATGGATTAACCGGAGAAAAACCTGATGAAAGAAGCGCTAGGGCTTATCGAAACCAAAGGGCTGGTGGCCTGTATTGAAGCGGCGGATGCGATGTGTAAAGCCGCCAACGTGGAGCTGATTGGCTATGAAAACGTCGGCTCCGGCCTCGTCACCGCGATGGTGAAGGGCGACGTCGGCGCGGTGAATGCCGCGGTGGATTCCGGCGTGGAAGCGGCAAAACGCATCGGCGAAGTCGTCACCTCTCGCGTCATCGCGCGTCCGCATAACGACATCGAAAAAATCGCGGCGCAGCACAAAGCATGACCTGACAGGGCGCGCCCCGTCTCCACTCTTTTAGTCTGATGAAGGATAGACTCATGATTGAACTGGATAACGATTTGCAGTCCCGGCAGAACGCCCGGGAGCTGGTGCGCAATGCCAAAAAGGCGCAGGCGATTCTGGCCACCTTTTCGCAGCAGCAAATCGACGCCATCGTGAAGAACGTGGCCCAGGAAGCGGCGCATCATGCCGAAGCGCTGGCGAAAATGGCCGCGGAAGAAACCGGTTTTGGCAACTGGCAGGACAAAGTGCTGAAGAACCGCTTCGCCTCGCTGCGCGTCTACGACGCCATCAAAGATATGAAGACCGTCGGCATCATTCATGACGATCCGCTACAAAAAGTGATGGACGTGGGCGTGCCGCTGGGGGTGATTTGTGCGCTGGTGCCGTCGACCAACCCGACCTCCACCGTCATCTACAAAACGCTGATTGCCCTGAAGGCCGGCAACGCGATTATCTTCTCCCCGCATCCCGGCGCCCGCCAGTGCAGCTGGAAAGCGATTGAAATCGTGAAGCGCGCGGCGGAAGCGGCAGGCGCACCTGCCGGTAGCGTCGACGCCATTAGCCAGCTGACCCTCGAAGCCACCTCAGAGCTGATGCACAGCAAAGATGTGTCGCTGATCCTGGCGACCGGCGGCGAAGGCATGGTGCGCGCCGCCTACGCGTCCGGCACGCCGACCATCAGCGGCGGTCCGGGTAACGGCCCGGCGTTTATCGAACGCAGCGCCGATATCCCCCACGCGGTGAAAGATATCATCACCAGTAAAACCTTCGATAACGGCGTGATCTGCGCCTCCGAGCAGTCAATTATCGTCGAACGCTGCATCTACGACGAAGTGCATCGCGAACTGGAAGCTCAGGGCGCGTACTTCATGAACGAAAGCGAAGCGGCAAAAATGGCGGCCCTGCTGCTGCGCCCCAACGGCACCATCAACCCCAAAGTGGTGGGTAAAACCGCGCTCTATCTGAGCCAGATGGCCGGCTTCTGCGTCCCGGCCAGCACCCGGGTGCTGATTGCCGCGCAGACCACGGTATCGAATTCCAACCCCTACTCGCGGGAAAAACTGTGCCCGGTACTCGGCCTGTACGTCGAAGAGGACTGGAAAGCCGCCTGCCACCGCGTCGTGGAGCTGCTGACCAACGAAGGCCTCGGCCACACGCTGGTGATCCACACCCGCAACCAGGACGTCATCCGCCAGTTCTGCCTGGAAAAACCGGTTAACCGCATTCTGATCAACACCCCGGCGGCGCTGGGCGGCATCGGCGCGACCACCAATATCACCCCGGCCCTGACGCTCGGCTGCGGCGCGGTCGGCGGCGGCTCCAGCTCGGACAACGTCGGGCCGATGAACCTGCTCAACATCCGCAAAGTGGGCTACGGCGTGCGCTCCATCGATGAGCTGCGCGCGCCGGGCAGCCGCCCGGAACCGCAGCCGACCATCGTCAGCCCGGCGGCCGGCCCGAACCGCAGCATCTTCGACGATGAGCGCTTTAACGCCCCGGCGACCGCTGCCACCGCAGCCCACCCGGCCAGCGCCGACGATCGCTTTGCGTCCGCCGCCGCCGTCGGCGCGGACAGCGAGATTAATGAGCAAAACGTGGAACGCGTCATCCGCCAGGTGCTGGAACGCCTTGGTAAGTAACACATTGATATAAGGCGATAAAAAACAATGATTCTCGCAAAGGTAGTCGGACATGTCGTCGCCACACAGAAGTGCGATGAGCTACGGGGCAGCAACCTGCTGCTGATCGTCAAATTAGATGATGACCAGCAGCCGATGAAAGACCAGACCTGGGTTGCCGTTGATAGCGTCGGCGCCGGTATGCACGACATCGTGCTGGCCGAAGAGTACCTGGCGCTCAACAAAGAGCGCTACAAGGCCATGTCGGTGGTCGCCATTGTCGAGAACGTGTTTCGGGACGCTTAAGGAGTCAATAACCCAATGAGTGAATTTTTGCTGAAACCCCGGATTCGCTTTGGTCAGGATGCGCTTGCCATCCTGAACGAGCTGCCCGCCCGCAACGTGCTGCTGGTCACCGACCAGGCGATGGTTAAGTTTGGCCTCGCCGATCGCGTCACGCAGATCCTCGATGCGCGCGGCATCGCTTTCCAGGTCTGGGACGACGTGGTGGCCGACCCGGATATCGCCACCGTGGTGCGCGGTATGAAGCGGATGGATAACAGCTATCCGGATCTGGTTATCGCGCTGGGCGGCGGTTCGGTGATTGATGCAGCCAAAGCGGTTATTTTCGCCCTGGCGCAAACCCGTCCGGACGCTCACCGCGAGCCGCCCTGCTTTGTGGCGATCCCCACCACCAGCGGCACCGGCTCTGAGGTCACCGCCTTTTCAGTGGTGAAAGCCCACGCCGAGAAGCTGGTGCTGGTGGACCCGTCGCTGCTGCCGGATATCGCCATTCTTGACCCGGCGCTGGTGGCCTCGGTGCCGCCGGCGATCACCGCCGATACCGGGATGGACGTGCTGTGTCACGCGCTGGAAGCCTATGTCTCCCTCGCCGCCAGCGACTTTTCCGATGCGCTGGCGGAGAAAGTGGTGCAGCAGGTATTTCGCTTTCTGCCGACCTGCTGGCGCAACGGTGGCGACCTGCTGGCGCGGGAAAAGATGCACAACGCTTCCTGCATGGCGGGCATGGCTTTCACCAACGCCTCGCTGGGCATTACCCACAGCCTTGCCCACGCGCTCGGCGGCGTATTTCGCGTCCCCCACGGCCGCGCTAACGCCCTGCTGATGGCGGACGTGGTGGCCTGGAACGCCGATTATCACGGGCAGTGCGATACCGATGCTGCCCGCAAATACGCCCGATTAGCCCATCTGCTGGATCTGCCCGCGGCCACTACCCGCCAGGGCGTCGCCAGCCTGCTGGTCGCCATTCAGGCGCTAAAAGACGAAATGAGCATGCCGGCCGGCATCCGCGATACCGGCGTCATTGCCGCCGAATTTGAACAGCGGCTGGCGGAGATGGTCGGCCAGGCGCTACGCGACAGCTGTACCCCGACGAACCCACGCGCGCCGGACGCTCACGCACTGACCGAACTCTATCGCCGGGCATGGACCGGCAACGCCGTTCAGGGCCACTGATAACAAGATTTGGAGAACCTTACCTATGGCACACTACAGCTTAACGCCGCGCGTCAAAGTGTTGGCAGAACGTTTACTCTCACAAAAAAGCACCCTGTGCACCGAACATGCCACCACGCTCAACGCCCTTGATGGCGATATCGCCGGGGTTCCCGCCGCCGTCAAACCGGCGCGCCGCTTCTATGAACTGATGCGCCAGCTGCCGCTGTGCATCAGCGCCGACGAGCTGATCGTCGGCAACCAGACCCGCAAACCGCACGGGGCGATTTTCCACGACGAGAGCGCCGTCCGCCGCCCGTCCGCGTTCCAGTTCCTCAACCTGAATAGCGATCTCGACTCCCCGGATTACAAGCTGGTGATGGAAAAAGGCGTGCTGGCGATAAAACATCAGCTGGAAGAGAAAACCCGTGCGCTGGGCAGCGCCGTCAGCCGCAGCGGCATGGATGAAGTCAACGGCTGCCGCGCGGCCATCTACGCCTGCGATGCCCTGCTGGCGCTGGCGCAAAACCTGGCCAACAGCGCGGAACAGCTGGCCGCCGCGGAAACCAACGCTTACCGCCGGGCGGAACTGCTGGACAGCGCCGCCATTCTGCACCACGTTCCGGCGCATCCGGCGCGCAGCTTCAAAGAGGCGTGCCAGGCCTTTTATCTGTTCCAGCTGGCGCTCCAGCTCGATAACGGCAGCTACGCCGTCAACCCGGAAGGCGCCGACAAAGCCCTGCTCCCTTACTACCAGCGCGATATCAACAACGGCGCGCTCTCCCCGCAGCAGGCGTATGAAATCGTCGAATCGCTGTGGTTCAAGCTGGCGGAGCTGTGCGAAGTGCGCGCCGCCTGCGCGATCGACGGTTATCCGATGTTCGACGCCCTGCTGCACGGCGCAAGCCTTGAGAACGCGCGCATTAACGAACTCTCCGACATGTTCCTCAGCGCGCAGCACAACCTGAGCGCCCTGCATCTGCCGGTGCGTTTGTTCAAGGGCGTCCAGCACGTTTCCGCCGCCCCATTTGCCGCCGCCGGCGAAACGCCGGCAGCAGAAGGGCTGACCCCGCGCATGCAGCGCCTGCGTAACCACTACCTGACCGTGCGCCCGAGCGTCTCTATCTACCGCGCGCTGGCCTTTACCGAAGTGGTCAAAGCCAACCCCGGCATGCCGACGATTCTGCTGCGCGCCAAAGCCTTCCGCCACGCCTGCGAAACCGCGCCGATTCTGATTCAGGACGATGAGCTGATCGTCGGTCATCCGTGCGGCAAGCCGCGCGCGGGCGCCTTCTCGCCGGATATCGCCTGGCGCTGGGTGCGCGACGAACTCGATACCATGAGCACCCGTCCGCAGGATCCGTTTGAGATCAGCGAAGCAGATAAAAAAACCATCCGCGAAGAGATCGTGCCGTTCTGGGAAGGCCGCTCGCTGGATGAAATCTGCGAAGCCCAGTACCGCGAAGCGGGGGTATGGGCGTTCAGCGGCGAGACCTTCGTCAGCGACCTCTCCTACCACCAGATCAACGGCGGCGGCGACACCTGCCCGGGCTACGACGTGCTGCTGTTTACCAAAGGGATGAACGGCATTAAAGCCGACGCCGAGGCGCATCTCGCCAGCCTGAGTATGGAAAACCCGGAAGATATCGACCGCATCTACTACTACAAAGCGGCCATTGAAACCTGCGAAGGGGTGATTAACTACGCGCACCGCATCGCCGCCCGCGCCCGCGAACTGGCCGCGATTGAGCAGAACGCCCAGCGTCGCGCCGAGCTGCTGACCATCGCCGAGGTGAACCAGAACGTGCCGGCGAACCCGCCGAAAACCCTGCAGGAAGCGCTGCAGAGCATCTGGACCGTAGAGTCGCTGTTTGAAATTGAAGAGAACCAGACCGGACTGTCCCTGGGACGCGTAGACCAGTACTGCTACCCGATGTTTGAAGCCGATATCCGCGAAGGCCGCCTGACTCACGACACCGCGCTGGAGCTGCTTCAGGCGTTTATCATCAAATGCGCCGAGCTGATGTGGATGTCCAGCGAGCTGGGGGCGAAATATTTCGCCGGCTATCAGCCGTTTATCAACCTGACCGTCGGCGGTCAGAAGCGCTCCGGCGGCGATGCCTGTAACGACCTGACTTATCTGATCATGGACGCAGTGCGCTTCGTGAAGGTTTACCAGCCGTCGCTGGCCTGCCGTATTCACAACCAGTCGCCGCAGAAGTATATGGAAAAAATCGTCGACGTCGTCAAAGCGGGGATGGGCTTCCCGGCCTGCCACTTCGACGACTCCCATATCAAGATGATGCTGCGTAAAGGCTTCGATTTCGAAGACGCCCGCGACTACTGCCTGATGGGCTGCGTCGAGCCGCAGAAATCCGGCCGCATCTATCAGTGGACCTCCACCGGCTACACCCAGTGGCCCATCGCCATTGAGTTCGTTTTAAACCGCGGTCGGATGGTGCTGTTTGACAGCTATCAGGGGCTGGATACCGGCGACCTGCGCGACCTGCACACCTTCGAGGATTTCGACGCGGCGGTGAAAAAACAGATCGCCCATATCGTACGCCTGTCGGCGATCGGGACGGTCATCAGCCAACGCGTGCACCGCGACGTGGCGCCGAAGCCGCTGATGTCGCTGCTGGTGGAAGGCTGCATGGAAAAAGGCAAAGACGTTGCCGCCGGCGGCGCGATGATCAACCACGGCCCGGGGCTGATCTTCTCCGGTCTGGCGACCTACGTCGACTCCATGGCGGCGATTCGTAAGCTGGTGTTTGAAGAGAAGAAATACACCCTCGAGCAGGTGCGCGACGCGCTGCTGGCGAACTTCGAAGGCTTTGAAGGCCTGCGCCGCGACTGCCTCAACGCGCCGAAATACGGCAACGACGATAACTACGTCGATCAGTATGCGCTGGATATCACCGAGTGGACCGAGCGCGAGTGCCGTAAGTACAAGATGCTCTACTCCACCCTGAGCCACGGCACCCTGTCCATCTCCAACAACACGCCGATCGGCGAGCTGACCAACGCCACGCCGAACGGTCGCCTGGCGTGGATGCCGCTCTCCGACGGCATCAGCCCGACTCAGGGCGCGGATAAGCAGGGTCCGACGGCGATCATCAAGTCGGTGAGCAAGATGAACGTCGAAACCATGAATATCGGCATGGTGCACAACTTCAAGTTCCTCAAAGGGCTGCTGGATACCCCGGAAGGTCGTCACGGCCTGATTACCCTGCTGCGCACCGCGTCGATTCTCGGCAACGGCCAGATGCAGTTCAGCTATGTCGATAACGAAGTGCTGAAAAAAGCCCAGCAGGAGCCGGAAAAATACCGCGACCTGATCGTCCGCGTCGCGGGCTACAGCGCCTACTTCGTTGAGCTGTGCAAAGAAGTTCAGGACGAGATTATCAGCCGTACGGTCATCGAGAAGTTCTGATAAAGACACGGACGTTTTTGGACACGGATGTCCCGATCGTTTTTCTGGAGGTATGTGTGAGCGCAAAACAAGAATTAACCGGGCGAATATTCAATATTCAGAAATATTCGATCTATGACGGCGATGGGATCCGCACGCTGGTTTTTTTCAAAGGCTGCAATATTCGCTGCCCGTGGTGCGCTAACCCGGAAGGGCTGAATAGCCAGTTTCAGGTGATGTTCTCACAGGATAAATGCATTAACTGCGGCGACTGCGTCAACGTCTGCCCGGCGGGAATTCATTATCGGGCGGAAGAAAACGGCGAAATGAAGCATTTCGTCAACCGTAATAAAGACTGTATCGGCTGCCGCAAGTGCGAAGAGATCTGCACCCAGAACGCGCTGGATATTATGGGCAAAGATGTCACCGTCAGCGAACTGATGGAGATCATCATGCAGGACTACGACTTTTATATCTCCTCCGGCGGCGGCGTCACCATCGGCGGCGGGGAAATGAGCCTGCAGACCGATTTTGCCGTCGCGCTCTTTAGCGAATGCAAAAAGATGATGCTCAATACCGCCGTGGAAACGCAGGGCACCACGCCGCTGGCCAATTATCAAAAGCTGGCGCCAGTGACCGACACCTTCTTATTCGATATTAAGCAAATTAACAGCGAGCACCATAAAGCGTTATTTGGCATCGGTAACGAAGGCATTCGCCGCAACCTGGAGTGGCTGGTGGATTCCGGCGCTAACGTCATTATCCGCATGCCGCTGGTTCGCGGCTATAACGACTCGTTCGATGCCATTACCGGGGCCATTGATTACGTACAAAAGCTGGCCAAGCGCGGAAATATCCGCCGCATCGATATGCTGCCGTACCACCAGCTGGGGCGCAAAAAATATGAGCGCCTCGATATGCCTTACCCCATTACCCGAGACCCAACTTATTCCGCCGAGGAGTTAGACCGGCTGGAAACGTTCTTCACGCAGTTTGATTTTGATATTCGCTTAGTCCGCCATTAACAGGAGCCGACAATGAAAAGTTTAGGCGTAATTGAAACGCGAGGGTTAGTTGCCGCCGTTCAGGCCGTGGATGCCGCCTGCAAAAGCGCAGGCGTGTCCTGCATTGGCTACCGCAAAGTCGGTTCGGGGCTGGTGAGCGTCTGCTTTGAAGGGGAGATCAGCGCGATTCACACCGCTATCGAACGCGGCGTGGCCGTCGCCGCGCTCATCGACCCGCAGGTCAAATCCCTGACGATCGCCCGTCCGGAGCGCAGCGTCGTGGACGCCCTCAGCACCCTGAAAGGCCGTCCGCCGCGCGCGGAAGCTGCCGCGCCGCTTGAGGCTGAAGCCGTCGCGCCCGCCGCTGTAGAAACAAGGGAACCCACTGAACCCGCCGCCGCGCCTGCGCCGACGGAAGATAAAAACGCGGCGATGAGGAAAGGGAAGAAGGCATGATCGACACCCTGCTCCATGAAA
Organism: Klebsiella sp. GW_Kp182; assembly: GCF_040062275.1. Lineage (NCBI taxonomy): Bacteria > Pseudomonadati > Pseudomonadota > Gammaproteobacteria > Enterobacterales > Enterobacteriaceae > Klebsiella > Klebsiella sp. GW_Kp182. The sequence continues at coordinate 8,405 of NZ_JBEAFQ010000070.1, forward strand.
AAATCGCCGCCCGCCTGAGCCACGTTGCTCCAGCTATCCCGGTCGGCATCTCTAACCGCCACGTCCATCTGGCGCAGCAGGACGTCGAAGCGCTGTTTGGCAAGGGCTACGTCCTGACGCCGTTTAAGCCGCTGCGCCAGCCGGGGCAGTTCGCGGCCCAGGAGTGCGTCACCGTGGTCGGTCCGAAGGGCTCGCTCACCCAGGTGCGCGTCCTCGGCCCAACCCGCCCGGTATCGCAGCTGGAAATCTCCCGCGCCGACTGCTTTACCCTCGGCATCAAAGCGCCGGTTCGCGAATCCGGCCAGCTGGAGAACGCGGGCAGCGCGCTGCTGATCGGCCCGGCAGGCCACGTTGAACTGCGATCGCAGGTGATCTGCGCCTGGCGGCATATCCATATGTCGCCGCAGGATGCCCGCCAGCTGAACGTCGCCAACGGCCAGAAGGTTAGCGTCCGCAGCGACGGCGAACGCCAGCTGACCTTTGATGAAGTGGTGGTGCGGGTACGCGAAGACTTCGCGCTGGAGTTTCATATTGATACCGAAGAGGCCAACGCCGCCGGCTTGAAAAACGGCGCGCAGGTCACGCTCATCGGCTAACGGAGGCTCGCCATGACCGACCAACAGATGGAAGACCTGGTTGAACGCATTATCCAGCGTCTGCGGCCGCCGGTACTGGTGATGGTGACCGCCGCGGCGGGCTACCGGCACGCTATTCGCCAGCGGCTGGCCGGCTGCGGCGAGAGCCTGCACCTGGCGCTGGATAGCGGGATTGACGACGGCGAGCAGTGGCGGGCTATCGGTAAAACGCTGCCGGCGGCCGACTGGCAACAGGAGCTGCCTTCGGCCTCGTATAAGGCGCTGCTGCTGCCGTTTCTCGACTACCCGCTGGCGGCGGATCTGGTGAAGGGTTCCCTGCACGGTCCCGTTGCCCGCCGCGTGCACGATGCCCTGCTGAGCGGCCTGCCGGTGCTGGCGCTGCGCTATCACTGCGATCCCGCCAGCGAGCTTAACCAGCTGCGCGGGGCGCAGCCTGATAGCGCTTACGCCGGACATATGCAGGCCACGCTGGCCCGCCTGGCCGAATGCGGCATCGCGCTGTGCACCATGAACGAATTGCTGGAGAAGCTGGCGTCGGGTCGCGAAGCGGCGGCGCCGTCGGCGAGCGGCCCGCGGCGTTATCTCACTGTCACAGACGTGGTGAATAATCCGGCGCTGGCCTGTGCTCCTGAAGCGCAGTTGACCGATGCCGCTATCGATTTTTTAAAAAACAGAAAAAAAGAACCTTACCTTAAATAGTAAACCCGGAGTTTAACTTATGTCTTCAAAAACAAAGTGTTGGCTATGGATGCTGCTGGTTATCGTTTCCGAAACCTCAGCCACCTCCACCCTCAAAATGTTCGGCAGCAGTGAAGGGATGAGCAAAATGCTGCTGCTCGGGCTGCTGGTGCTGCTGTACTGCACCTGCTACTACTCGCTGTCCCGCGCGGTGAAGGATATTCCCGTCGGTCTGGCCTACGCCACCTGGTCCGGTACCGGCATCCTCGTGGTATCGACGCTGGGAATGGCGTTTTACGGCCAGCACCCGGACACCGCCGCCATTATCGGTATGGCGGTTATCGCCAGCGGGATCGTGATCATGAACCTGTTTTCCAAAATGGGTAGCGAAGAGAGCGAGGAAGCGCCCGCGCAGCCGGCCGCTGCATCTCTGGACAAAAAAGTCGCCAACTAACAGAAAAGGAACCGCTTATGTTTAACCTCGGATTTTTATGGCTGGCGCTGTCTATCGGCTCCGAAATCACCGGCACGTCGATGATCAAAAAGACCAACGGCTTCAGCAAGCTGGCGCCGTCGGTGCTGGTGGTCTTCGCCTACGGCCTGTGCTACTTCGCCCTCACCCGTGCGATGAGCACCATTCCGGTCGGCGTCGCCTACTCGCTGTGGTGCGGTTTTGGTATCGTCGGCGTCACGATTTGCTCAATGATCCTCTATAAGCAAAAACCGGATATCCCGGCCATCCTCGCCATGGTGCTGATCATCTCCGGCGGCATCATTATGAACGTCTTCTCCAGCATGTAAGTCCCGCCTGCGCCTTCACTGATTGCGGTGAAGGCGCTAAAAACCTCACTCAACAAGCCGTTATTGGCGTAATAAAAAAACAAAAAACCATTGCCTGCTAATCAATAACGCTAAAAAGACGACGAGCGTCAAATTTTTATACTCCGCTTATCGATAAATAATTTTTTGTGATTTTAATCGTGGTTATTTTCTCATTTTACCTTATTTTTATGGCATCCCTTCACCCACAGAGGACGATGTCATGACGCAAAAATCGATTTATCGCCTCATTGCCCAGGGCGGCCTGGACGACTGGTATAATTTAGATCACCGCATCTCCAACGACTTCCCTCGTTAATTCTCCGCTGCTGTTTACTCCCTAAAAAAAATTAATTCAGCACTGCGTTTAGTCGCTATTTGTTGCGCTTTTTATTTGTCGCCAAATAGCCAAACGCGGCACAGCATCCCCATGGAGAAAATAAATGAAACGTATCCCTGAGCCGTTCCGCATTAAAATGGTCGAAAACATTCGCATGACTACCTTTGACGATCGCGTCAAAGCGCTGGAAGAGGCGGGCTATAACCCGTTTTTGCTCAATAGCCAGGACGTGTATATCGACCTGCTGACCGACTCCGGCACCGGCGCGATGAGCGACCATCAGTGGGCCGGGCTGATGATGGGCGACGAAGCCTACGCCGGGTCGCGTAACTATCAGCATCTGTGCGAAAAGGTCAAAGAGATTATCGGCTATCCGTATACCATTCCCACCCATCAGGGGCGCGGCGCGGAGCAGATTCTGTTCCCGAGCCTGATTGCTCGCCGCAAGTCGGCGCATCCGGTGTTTATTTCCAACTTCCACTTCGATACCACCGCCGCGCACGTGGAGCTCAACGGCGCAAAAGCCATTAACGTGGTGACGCCGAAAGCCTTCGATACCACCTCGTGGTACGACTGGAAAGGCAACTTTGATATTGATTTGCTGAAAGCGACCATCGCCGAACACGGCGCGGAAAACGTGGCGGCGATTATTACCACCGTCACCTGTAACAGCTCCGGCGGCCAGCCGGTATCGCTGGCGAATATGCGCGAGGTGTATCAGATTGCCCGCCAGAATAATATTCCGGTGGTGATCGACTCCGCCCGCTTCTGCGAAAACGCCTGGTTTATTAAACAGCGCGAAGAGGGCTACGCCGATAAATCGGTGAAAGAGATTATTCTTGAGATGTACCAGTACGGCGATATGCTGACCATGTCCGCCAAGAAAGACCCGATGGTGAATATCGGCGGACTCTGCTGCTTCCGCGATGACGAAGATCTGTTCAACGAAGTGCGCATCCGCTGCGTGCCGATGGAGGGCTTTGTCACCTACGGCGGCCTGGCGGGGCGCGATATGGAGGCGTTGGCTATCGGCCTGGAAGAAGGGACCAACGAGGATTACCTCGCTTATCGCATCAATCAGGTGGAATACCTCGGCGAACGCCTGCGCGAAGGCGGCATTCCGATTCAGTATCCGACCGGCGGCCATGCGGTGTTCGTCGATGCTAAGCTGCTGCTGCCGCATATCCCACCGGAGCAGTTCCCGGCGCACGCGCTAAACAACGAGCTGTATCTGGAAGCGGGCATCCGCAGCGTGGAAATCGGCTCCCTGCTGCTGGGCCGCGACCCGCAAACCGGCAAACAGAAGGCGTCACCGATGGAGCTGCTGCGCCTGACCATTCCGCGCCGGGTTTATACCAACGATCATATGGACTATATCGCTGAAGCGCTGATCGCCGTTAAGGCGCGCGCCGCCACGATTAAGGGCCTGACCTTCACCTATGAACCGCCGGTACTGCGCCACTTCGTCGCCAGACTGAAACCGGTGAAATAAACCGCATCACGGCGCTCTCGCAATGAGAGCGCCATTAATTTAATTCCATCTCTTTAAGCTCAATCATTCGGGTTGCGCCGGGTAGCCGTTTGCCCGCAGCCGTTATCTGTACCCTAAATAATTCGAGTTGCAGAAAGGCGGCAAGAGAGTGACAAATTCGTCGGGAACGAATTTGACCAGCCGAAGGCTGGCCTCCGGTGAGAGGCAGGAGCCTCTCATTAATCCCCAGGAGCTTACTGAGGTAAGTGACTGGGGTGAGTAAACGCAGCCAACACATCTGCAGCTTGAAGTATGACGGGTATAATAATTATAGCCACGTGAGGAATGCACCTTATGGCTACATTATCAGTCTCAAAAGCGGTCTCAACAAATACGCCATCGCTGATTGGCGGAGCGATGATTATCGGCGGCACGATTATTGGCGCAGGCATGTTTTCTTTACCGGTGGTGATGTCCGGCGCCTGGTTTTTCTGGTCGCTGCTGGCGCTCATTTTTACCTGGTTTTGCATGCTGCATTCCGGGTTAATGATCCTCGAAGCCAATCTCAATTATCATATTGGCGCCAGCTTCGACACGATCACGAAGGATTTACTGGGAAACGGCTGGAATATTATTAACGGCCTGACCGTCGCCTTTGTTTTATATATCCTGACCTACGCCTATATTTCCGCAAGCGGTTCAGTTATTCAGCATACTTTTGCGCAGATGAACCTCGCGGTTCCCGCACGCCTGGGCGGGCTGGCGTTCGCGCTGGTGGTCGCCTTTATCGTCTGGCTAAGTACGAAAGCGGTAAGCCGGATGACGACTATCGTGCTGGGCGCCAAAATCCTCACCTTCTTTATGACCTTCGGCGGCCTGATGTGGCACGTGGAGCCCGCAATTCTGTTTAACCGCGCGGAGGTCAATGCGTCCTATCTGCCCTACGTCCTGATGACGCTGCCGTTCTGCCTGGCCTCCTTTGGCTATCACGGCAACGTCCCCAGTCTGATGAAGTACTACGGTAAAGATCCGCTTATCATTCGCCGCTGCCTGCTGCTCGGCACGCTGATGGCGCTGGTGCTGTATATCATCTGGCTGGTCGGCACAATGGGCAATATTCCGCGCCCGGCGTTTATCGCTATCGCCGAAAAAGGCGGCAACATCGACGTGCTGGTGCAGACCTTAAGCGGCCTGCTGAACAGTTCGACCCTGGACCTACTGCTGACGGTCTTTTCCAACTTCGCCGTCGCCAGCTCGTTCCTGGGCGTGACTCTTGGCCTGTTTGATTATCTGGCGGATCTGTTTAAGTTTGACGATAGTCGGCTGGGGCGGTTTAAAACCGCGCTGGTGACCTTTCTGCCGCCGATCGCCGGCGGGCTGCTGTGGCCTAACGGTTTTATCTACGCCATTGGTTTCGCCGGTCTTGCCGCCACCGTCTGGGCCGCTATCGTCCCCGCCCTGCTGGCGCGCGCCTCGCGCAGGCGTTTCGGCAGCCCGAGCTATCGGGTCTGGGGTGGCAATGCCATGATTATCCTGATTTTGTGCTTCGGCGGCGCCAACGCAATAATTCATATTTTATCCAGCTTTAACCTGCTGCCGGTTTATCGCTGAATAAAAAAGGGCTTTTACTGCCGCGGCTTTTCGTGGCAGGATAAAAAGATGAACAGAAACGTTGTCATTTCTCACCTCCGCCGTTGGTGGCTGCCTGCATAACAGGCGGCAAGATTTGACGTTTCCTCTATTCAAAGCCGCCGGAAGGCGGCTTTGTTGTTTCTGAGTGTCGCCCTTCGGCCTGATAGCATCCTAAGGAGTCACTTATGAACACCAGCCAAACGATCCTGACCGGCGACCGTCCTACCGGCCAGCTGCACCTCGGCCACTACGTCGGTTCCCTGCGCCAGCGCGCGCTGCTCCAGCACGACCACCAGCAGTTTATCCTCGTCGCGGATCTCCAGGGACTGACCGACAACGGCAGCAACCCGCAAAAAATCAGCAGCAATATCCTTGAGGTGATGGCCGATTATCTCGCCGTCGGCATCGATCCGCAGAAGACCACCATTTGCCTGCAATCCGCCCTGCCGGCGCTGGCCGAACTCAGCGCGCTGTATATGAATATCGTCACCGTCGCCCGGGTTGAACGTAATCCGACGGTAAAAAATGAAATCGCCCAGAAGGGGTTTTCCCGCTCGCTGCCGGTGGGATTTTTAGCCTATCCCATTAGCCAGGCCGCCGATATCACCGCCTTTAAGGCCGAACTGGTGCCGGTCGGCGACGATCAGCTACCGATGATTGAACAAACCAATGAGATCGTGCACAAAATGAATAGCCTGACCACGACGCCGATCTTACAGCACTGCAAAGCGCTGCTCAGCGACGTCAGCCGCCTGCCGGGCATTGATGGCAACGCCAAAATGTCGAAATCGCTGGGGAACACGCTCACCCTTTCGGCCAGCGAAGAGGAGATCCACCGTGCGGTCAGCGCCATGTATACCGACCCGAATCACCTGCGGGTCGCCGACCCGGGTCAGACAGAAGGCAACGTGGTATTCACTTATCTCGACGCCTTTCATGCTGATAAGACCTTCGTTGCCGAGATGAAAGCCCACTATCGGCGCGGAGGGCTGGGAGACAGGCAGTGCAAAAACGCGCTGGAGACCTGCTTACAGGAGCTGCTGGCGCCGATACGCGAACGCCGGGCGACCTATATTCAGGATAAAGGCATGCTGCTGGCGCTGCTGCGCCGGGGAAGCGAGCGGGCGCACGAACTGACACAACGGACGCTGCATGAAGTAAAACGCGGCCTGGGGCTGCCGGTGCTGTTTTGAGGCGCGGCGATCTCTCCGCACTGAAATCCGCTGCCACATCTCTCCCGGGGGCGGCGCCTGAGGCGCCTTGCCCGGGCTACAGGTTCACAGCCGTCTGCGGTCAGGTAGCCCGGACAGGCGCAGCGCGCCGCCTCCGGGATGGCGCCCGATCGGAAGATACTCCGCGGTTTATTCCCCGGTGGCGGCTGTCGCCTTACCGGGGCTACGGGTTTACTGCCGTCTGCGATCCGGTAGCCCGGACAGGCGCAGCGCGCCGCCTCCGGGAAGGACCCGGCAGCTTAGTTGCCGCCGCCTTCATGCAGCTTCACGCAGTTGCGCCCATCGCGCTTGGCGACGTACAGCGCGCTGTCGGCATCGCGCAGCAGCAGATTGTAATCCGGATGACCGGTGTGGACGGCGTAGCCGATGCTGGCGGTAATCGAAATCTCATTGTCAGCGCCAACGCTAAACGCCAGCTGGCTGATTTTTTTACGCAGCCGTTCAAGGATCGTAAAGGCTTCCGCGGCGCCGGTCTCCACCAGCACCAGCAGAAACTCCTCGCCGCCGTAGCGGAAGATATAATCGCTGGATCGAATATTATCGCTGAGCAGCTCCGCAACGTGCTTAATCGCCCGGTCGCCGACCATGTGCCCCCAGCTATCATTGATCTCTTTAAAGTGGTCGATGTCGATAATCGCCACCGTCATCGGCAGTTCATATTCCATCGCCAGCGTCACTTCATGCTTGAGGACAACCGGCAGATAGCGGCGGTTAAGCAGGCTGGTCAGCGTATCCTTACCGCTTTGCATCTGCGACAGGCTGCTAAACAGCACCCCCATCTGGCTGCCGATCTGCTGGCAATGGATATGGATCCCCTGCAGCAAAGCCTGCGTGTTTTTATACTCAGAACCCTCAGTCGAGGATTTCCAGGCGGATAACAGCGCATCCACCTTGCTAATTAAGTCGGCGATTTCCTGCATTTGCGGATTTTTGTTAAAATAACGCACGCATTTATGGCGGAACCACAGGCCAAATTCAGAATCAGATAATAACGCTCCGTTAATATCGCTTTTATTATCGCTAACGATATTAAAAATAGCGGTATTTTCCCATCCGGAGAGCGAGGCCTGCTGTTTGCCATATTCCAGCGGCACGTTATCCATCAGGCTATACAGGCGGTACGCTTCTTCATTTTTCGTTGCCCGATAGTGCGACAGGGTATAGGCGTGGCACATCATTTCTACCGCCATGTTAATGGCCATGATGGCGTAGTAGATGGCGGCAACGCTGGTCTCGCGATCGAGCTGGCTATCGCGGATATTTTCAATCAGCCCGGCTTTCAGCTGGCGCGCGCCGCGCAGTACCGCCTCTGCCGGGATACCGATGCGTGAATGGATGCTGCCGATCAGGTACTGCCGCTCCGCCAGCGCCTGCAGATTTTCCTTATCGCACATCAGGATATCTTTCACCCACCCGGCCAGCGAGCTGCTGAGCCGCTCCTGAACTAAGTCATAGCTAAGGTGCCGCGCAATGTCCGGGTCCTGGAAAATAAAATCATAAAAACGGGTCGCTAACGCCTCCGCCTGCTGCCCGGCAATATTTTTAAGTACCGCCCTCACTTCCGGCGTCAGGCTGTCGTACAGCGGCAACCACTCCTTAAAAATAATCGAGATATATTTTTGGCTTTCATCTTTCATTGAATAAAGCGCTCGCCCGGCGTGAGTGTATTTTCAGGGCCGCCGATCATACAACAGTTCTCCTGGGGCAACCAGATTAAAAATGCGCCAGTCGCCAGGGAATAATATCCTCTGGTTATTAGCGCTAAGGAATAGCTTATATGTACGATGATTTAATGAAGAACGATTAAGATTATCTGCGCCGGTATCCGGAGCATTAACCCCAATAGGCATTATGGGTAATATTGTTCCATCGCGCTCCTCGCTGTTTTTATGTTAACCCGACAACAAGACCCTGCTTTGTATATGGACATACTCATTGCGGGTGTTAGTATGACATTGACGGTAGCAATAAATATGCGTGTTTCATTTAAGGCGAGGATTGCTGATGATGACCACATTGATCGCACCTCTTTCTGACCGGTTAGCAGCGCTGCAGGCTCCCTGCGCCGGTCGGCCTTATCCCCGATTTCTCCCTTCCCTGAAGAGACGAAACTCCGCCATGCGGAGGAGAAGCGCGCACCACTCAGCCTATGGAACAAAGCGAGTCGCGTATGGACAAAATCAAACGGCGTTGGGTTGGATACGTTATTGGTTTAGCGGTGGTGATTGCCGCAGCGGCATGGTGGATGCTTCGCCCGCCGGGAATTCCTGAGGGCTTTGCCAGCAGTAACGGCAGGATTGAAGCCACAGAAGTCGATATCGCCACCAAAACCGCCGGGCGTATCGACACCATCCTGGTCAAAGAGGGGCAGTTTGTTCGCCAGGGCGACGTGTTGGCCCGTATGGACACCCGGGTACTCAACGAACAACGGCTGGAGGCCGCCGCGCAAATCAAGGAAGCAGAGAGCGCGATTGCCGCCGCGAAAGCCCTGCTCGACCAGCGTCAAAGTGAAATGCGCGCTACGGAAGCGGTGGTGAAGCAGCGGCAGGCGGAGCTGAACTCCTCGGCTAAACGTCACGTCCGCTCCAGCACGCTCTCGCAGCGAGGCGCGGTCTCCGCGCAGCAGCTGGATGACGACCAGGCGGCGGCAGAAAGCGCCAGGGCGGCGCTGGAATCCGCCAAAGCGCAGGTCTCTGCCGCCAGGGCCGCGATTGAGGCGGCGCGCACCAGCATCATTCAGGCGCAAACCCGGGTCGAGGCCGCCCAGGCGACCGAACGGCGGATTATCGCCGATATCGACGATAGCGAGCTGAAAGCCCCGCGCGATGGCCGCATTCAGTACCGCGTCGCCGAACCGGGAGAGGTGCTGGCGGCGGGCGGCCGGGTGCTGAATATGGTCGACTTATCCGATGTCTATATGACCTTCTTCCTGCCTACCGAGCAGGCGGGTCTGCTGGCGCTGGGCAGCGAAGCGCGAATTATCCTCGATGCCGCGCCGAATCTGGTGATCCCCGCCAATATCAGTTTTGTCGCCAGCGTGGCGCAGTTTACGCCTAAAACGGTGGAAACCAGCGATGAACGGCTGAAGCTGATGTTCCGCGTAAAAGCCCGTATTCCGCCAGAGCTGCTGGCGGAGCATCTGGAGTATGTGAAGACCGGCCTGCCCGGGATGGCCTGGGTTCGTCTGGATAACCAGCAGGCGTGGCCTGAAGCGCTGACGGTGAGGTTGCCGCAATGAAAACCGTCGCCCGCCTGGAAAACGTCAGCCAACACTTTGGCGCAACCGTCGCGCTGAAGGACATTACGCTGAGCATTCCCGCCCGCCGTATGGTGGGACTGATCGGGCCCGACGGCGTGGGCAAGTCCAGCCTGCTATCGCTGATCTCCGGCGCGCGCGTGATTGAGCACGGCAACATTATGGTGCTCGGCGGCGATATGAGCGAGGTACGTCATCGCCAGGACGTCTGCCCGAAAATCGCCTGGATGCCCCAGGGGCTGGGGAAGAACCTCTACCATACCCTGTCGGTCTATGAAAACGTCGATTTCTTCGCCCGTCTGTTCGGCCATGATAAAGCCGAACGCGACATCCGCATCAATGAGCTGCTCCAGAGTACCGGCCTGGCGCCGTTTCGCGACCGCCCGGCAGGAAAACTCTCCGGGGGGATGAAGCAAAAGCTCGGCCTGTGCTGCGCGCTCATTCACGACCCGCAGCTGCTGATCCTCGATGAACCCACCACCGGCGTCGATCCTCTCTCGCGGGCGCAGTTTTGGGATCTGATCGACAGCATCCGCCAGCGTCAGCCGGAGATGAGCGTCCTGGTCGCCACCGCTTACATGGAGGAGGCGGAGCGCTTTGACTGGCTGGTGGCCATGAACGCGGGGGAAGTTCTGGCGACCGGCAGCGCCGATGAGCTTAAAGCGCACACGGCGAGTCAGACGCTGGAACAGGCGTTTATCGCCCTGCTTCCCGAAGCCCAGCGCCTGGCGCATAAAGAGGTGATCATCCCGCCGCGCAATGCCGATGAAAGCGAAATTGCGATTGAAGCGCGCGGGCTAACGATGCGCTTCGGTCAATTTGTCGCCGTTGACCACGTCAACTTTCGCATTGCCCGCGGCGAGATTTTCGGCTTCCTCGGCTCCAACGGCTGCGGCAAATCAACAACCATGAAAATGCTGACCGGGCTGCTACCGGCCAGCGAAGGCGAGGCGTGGCTGTTTGGCCAGCCGGTCGACCCCAGGGATATCGAAACCCGCCGCCGCGTTGGCTATATGTCGCAGGCCTTCTCCCTCTATAGCGAACTGACCGTACGGCAAAACCTCGAGCTGCATGCCCGCCTGTTCCACATCCCGGATGCGGAGATCCCGGGGCGGATCGCCGAAATGAGCCAGCGCTTTATGCTGGAAGAGGTTGAGGACACCCTGCCCGCTTCGCTGCCGCTAGGTATCCGCCAGCGCCTCTCGCTGGCGGTCGCGGTGATCCACCGCCCGGAAATGTTAATCCTTGATGAACCCACCTCCGGCGTCGATCCGGTAGCCCGGGACATGTTCTGGCAGCTGATGGTCGATCTTGCGCGTCAGGACCGGGTGACCATTTTTATCTCCACCCACTTTATGAATGAAGCGGAACGCTGCGATCGCATTTCGCTGATGCATGCCGGAAAAGTGCTGGCCAGCGATACGCCGCAGGCGCTGGTGGAGCAGCGCGGATCGGCCAGCCTTGAAGAGGCGTTTATCGCCTGGCTACAGGAAGCGGCGGATGCCGCGCAGCCGCCTGATGCGCAGGCTGCACCGGTTCCCGCGATGGAACATAAAGCCGAAAGCGTGGCGCCGCGTCAGGCGTTCAGCCTGCAGCGCCTGTTTAGCTACAGCCGCCGCGAAGCGCTTGAGCTGCGCCGCGATCCGGTGCGATCGACCCTGGCACTGCTCGGCACCGTGATCCTGATGTTTATCATGGGCTATGGGATCAGTATGGACGTCGAAGATCTGCGGTTTGCGGTGCTCGACCGCGACCAGACCGTCAGTAGCCAGGGCTGGTCGCAAAATATCGCCGGCTCACGCTACTTCATCGAACAGCCGCCGCTGCAAAGCTATAGCGAACTGGACAGAAGAATGCGCAACGGCGAGCTGGCGGTAGCGATTGAAATTCCGCCTAATTTTGGCCGCGATATCGCCCGGGGAACGCCGGTGCAGATTGGCGTGTGGGTGGACGGCGCGATGCCGAACCGCGCGGAGACGGTGCGCGGCTATGTGCAGGCCATGCATCTGGCCTGGCTGCAGGAGATGGCCGGCCGCCAGGCCAGCCCCAATCGCGATACCTCACTGATTTCCATCGAGACCCGCTATCGCTATAACCCGGATGTGAAGAGCCTGCCGGCGATTGTACCGGCAGTGATTCCGCTGCTGTTGATGATGATCCCGGCGATGCTCAGCGCGCTCAGCGTGGTCCGCGAGAAAGAGCTTGGTTCAATCATCAATCTGTACGTGACGCCAACCACCCGCAGCGAATTTCTGCTGGGTAAACAGGTGCCGTATATCGTGCTGGGGATGTTCAACTTCTTCCTGCTCTGCGCGCTGTCGGTCTTTGTTTTTGGCGTACCGCACAAAGGGAGTTTTCTGACGCTCACCCTCGCCGCGCTGCTCTACGTCACTATCGCCACCGGACTTGGCCTGCTGATTTCAACCTTTATGAAAAGCCAGATTGCGGCGATTTTCGGCACCGCGATCATTACGCTTATCCCGGCGACGCAGTTTTCCGGGATGATCGACCCCGTCGCCTCGCTGGAAGGACCCGGGCGCTGGATTGGCCAGATTTATCCAACCAGCCACTTTCTGACCATCGCGCGAGGAACGTTTTCCAAAGCGCTGAATCTGACCGACCTGTGGGGATCCTTTATTCCGCTGCTTATCGCGGTTCCGCTGGTGCTGGGCCTGAGCGTGTGGCTGTTGAAAAAACAGGAGGGATAATGCGCGGACTACGCAATATTTATAATTTGGGGATGAAAGAGCTACGCAGCCTGCTGGGCGATAAAGCGATGCTGACGTTGATTGTCTTTGCTTTTACCGTCTCGGTTTACTCCTCCGCGACCGTTATGCCGGGTTCGCTGCATCTGGCGCCCATCGCTATTGCCGACATGGATAAGTCGCAGCTTTCATCGCGTATTATCAATGGTTTTTACCGGCCCTGGTTTTTGCCGCCGGCGCTGATCACCGCTAATGAGATGGACGCCGGACTGGATGCGGGACGCTATACTTTCGCCATCAATATTCCGCCGGATTTCCAGCGCGACGTTCTGGCCGGACGCCAGCCCGCGCTACAGGTTAACGTCGACGCGACGCGAATGAGCCAGGCGTTTACCGGCAATAGCTATATCCAGAATATCGTCACCGGCGAGGTGAACAGCTTTGTCGCCCGCTACCGGGACAACGGCACGCTGCCGGTTGAGCTGGCCGTCAGGATGCGTTTTAACCCGAACCTGGAACAGGAGCGTTTCGGCGCCGTCATGGCAATTATCAACAATATCACCATGCTGGCGATCGTGCTGACCGGCTCGGCGCTGATACGCGAGCGGGAGCATGGTACCGTGGAGCACCTGCTGGTTATGCCGGTCACGCCGTTTGAAATCATGATGGCGAAGATATGGTCAATGGGGCTGGTGGTGCTGGTGGTTTCCGGACTCTCCCTGATCCTGATGGTTCAGGGCGTGCTGCAGGTACCGATAGAAGGCTCGATACCGCTCTTTATGCTTGGGGTGGCCCTGAGCCTGTTTGCCACCACCTCAATCGGCATTTTTATGGGCACGGTGGCGCGTTCCATGCCGCAGCTGGGGCTGCTGATGATTCTGGTCCTTTTGCCGCTGCAGATGCTTTCCGGCGGCTCCACGCCCCGGGAAAGTATGCCGCAGGCTGTACAGGATATTATGCTCACCATGCCGACGACCCACTTTGTCAGCCTTGCGCAGGCCATTCTTTATCGAGGCGCTGATTTCTCTATCGTCTGGCCGCAGTTTCTGACGCTGCTGGCTATCGGTGGCGTGTTTTTTACTATCGCCCTACTGCGTTTTCGTAAGACGATCGGGGAAATGGCCTGAGGCAATACCGATGTCGCTCTGCCGGTCGCGACATCGGCGCTATTTATGGCGATTCATAAAGCGCCGCAGAGCCCAGGTGAACCCCATCGCCATGCTGAACAGGATAAACAGCAGCAGCACCCAGCTGACGGAAATTCTCAGCAGCGCACTTAGCGTCATAAGCGGCTGAAGATACACGGTAAACGAGTGGTCGGTGGGCTTACCCAGAAGAACCATTAATCCATCCGTTAACCAGACAAGCGCCCGGCAAACCAGCCAGATGATCGCCGGCCAGCAGAGCAGGACCAGAAAGGTAAAACGCTCCCGGATATAATGTATCAGTTGGCGCAAAGGAGGCCAGTTAATCAGAAATTTCATTTATATTCTCATATTGCCAGCCGGTAACATGCACTATTCGTCAAAAGACGTTACCGGGTTAGCTTCCATACAGGCAATGCACCCTATGTTTTTAGCAAATTTGAATTAACTTAAACCAGATCGAGTTAACAAAGTGTTAAGGACACTAAGTCATTTCGCAGAAAAAGTCCAGCTGTTATGCCTGTGTGCTTGGCAGGGGAGAGGGTTTCGTATCTATTTGTTAACCTGATGACTTTAGAATAACTTAAGCGTTATGCGGGTAATATTCTTAATATAATTCCTATTAAATATTCAGAAACGCGTTTATCTCTATTTTTATTTTCATATAACGTTCATGCTAATTATTTTATTCACAAAATAAATTCTTTGTAGATGAGTTTTCGATAAATAATTGAGTTTAAATAGATCTATGCTATTCGCCGTCACGGCTTTCAGTAGTTTTGCCGGCAAGCTCCCCGCACGATTCATCGTTCTCGTTGCGACGCCAGGCAAAGTGGCACAAACTCTTTAATTTCAAATGGATAGATATTTATGCTGCTTAAGTACTGCTGATGCCCTATTGTGACAACGGTATGGTAAACGATCCCTACCGGGCTTTTATGCGGGATTTCTCAGGCGACAAAAACGCAAAAAGCCCATCCGTCAGGATGGGCTCTTCACTTGTTT
>NZ_JBEAFQ010000071.1:0-22374 GCF_040062275.1 Klebsiella sp. GW_Kp182
CTGTAGCCCGGGCAGGCGCTTGCGCCGCCCCCGGGAGCAGAGCGCAGTGCGGCATAATTCCCCGGAGGCGATGCCGCGCATCAGTCCGGGCGACGGTATGGCAGACGGCGGTGAGCCCGTAGCCCCGCTAAGCGCAGCGCGAGCGGGGGGACATCACAATACTTTAAACCCGTGCGTGCCATCGCGCTTCAGCTGTTCAACCAGGCCGAACTCCCAATCGAGGTAGGCCTGCATTGCCGCGGGTGAGTTATCGGTACCTTCATACGGGCGCTGATAGCGATCGCTGCGCGGTGTCGCCAGATGCGTCTCGCCATGCTCCAGCTCCAGCCCGGCGTCAATCCACGCCAGCGTGCCGCCGCTCAGCAGCTGCACCGGTTTACCGGTTAACGCCGCAACCTCAGGCACCGCGTAGCGGGCCAGCAGGCTGCTGCCGCAGGTGACAACGTAACGCTCGGCGGAAGGCAGCACCTCCAGCGCCTGGCGCAGCTGTGAACGCACCAGCCAGTAAGCGCCGGGAATATGCCGGGCGACGTAGTTGGCGCTGGTGGTAAAGTCCAGCACCACGGTTCCCGGCTCCCTCAGCTGTGCCGCCAGCTGATGCGGGGCAATCTCCTCCGCCTGCGGACCCGGCGGTACGCGGCCTGCGGGGGTACCGCGCTCGCTAAAATCTTCCGCGCGCGCATCGCGTAATACCGCCACTTCCCACCCCATC
Source organism: Klebsiella sp. GW_Kp182 (assembly GCF_040062275.1). Classification (NCBI taxonomy): domain Bacteria; kingdom Pseudomonadati; phylum Pseudomonadota; class Gammaproteobacteria; order Enterobacterales; family Enterobacteriaceae; genus Klebsiella; species Klebsiella sp. GW_Kp182. Next base: position 713 of record NZ_JBEAFQ010000071.1, read on the forward strand.
TGCGCCAGCCAGGACGCCGTTATCGGCGCGCGTATCTCGTCATCGGCAATCAGCACAATGCGCGCCCCGCGCACGCTGGCGAAATGGTCGGTTTCCTGCACCAGCTGCCCGCCGGGCGCGCTAACGCTCAGCGGCAGATGGCCTGCGGCGTACTCCTCCGGGCTGCGGACGTCGAACAGGTAAGTGGTGCGGGCGGGCTGCCGCAGCCAGCGCTGAAGGGTTGGGCTGTCTATAAAGGCGACGCCGGCGCGCTCCGCCAGCTGCCTCACCGCCGCCGCGCGTTCGGCTGGGGCGCGAAAATCGGCGTCATAACGCCGTTGCTGGCCGCGCTCAAGGTCAAACCCGGCTAAGGTCCAGCCGATGGTGCCGTTGCGCAGCGCGTAGACCGGATTGGGCAAACCGGCATTGCGCAGCGACTGCGTGCCGATAATACTGCGCGTGCGCCCCGCGCAGTTGACGATCACCGTCGCCTGCGATGACGGAATCAGGCCCTCAATGCGCAGCGCCAGCTCCCCGCCGGGCACGCTGATGCTGCCGGGAATATTCATGGTGTGATACTCATCGAAACGGCGCGCGTCGACGACAACCACCTCCTGTTGACCATCGAGCAGCGCCTGCACTTCCCCGGCGCTCAGCGAGGGGGTATGCCGCTCGCTCTCCACCAGCTCGCCGAACGCTTTGCTCGGCGAATTCACATCCTGGAACAGCTCTCCGCCGCTGCGCTGCCACCCCGGCAGGCCGCCTTCCAGCAGGGCGACATCTTCGTAGCCCCAGCTCTGCAGGCGCTCGACGGCCCGCTCCGCCAGACCTTCGCCGCCGTCATAGACGGTAATCGGCGTTGTCAGGCGCGGCACGCGCCGAAAAATATCCAGCTCCAGCTTGCTGAGCGGCAGATTAGCGGCAAACAGCGGATGGCTGCGGGCAAAGTCGGCCTCTTCGCGAACGTCGATCAGCGCCAGCTCGGCGCCGTCAAGCAGCGCCTGGCGCAGCTGGGCGGCCGGGCGATAAGAACAGGTGGGCATATTAATTATCCTTTGAGAGATCCCAGATATTGGGTAAGTGGCGGTTGGAGTAGCCGGAGACAAAAGGTTTGACGAGGCCTTCCGGGGTATAAACCGCTCGCCTGACGCCGCCGATATTGCCGCCGTAAACGTGAATACTGATCGAGACGCTATCCGCGAGGGCGTTGCTCACCCGGTGAATATCACCGTCGCGGGAAGAGACTTTTTCCACTTCGCCTGGGGAAAGGCGTTCAGCAAGGCCGCTGACCACCGGCTGGCCGCGCTCGTCCAGGCGGTAGCGCTGATTCTCCTCCGCGCCCCGCAGCATGCCGATGGCGCCCCACACCCGATGATCGTGAATCGGCGTCGATTGCCCCGGCCCCCAGACGAAGCTGACAATGGAAAAACGCTGTCCGGAATCGGCATGCAGCAGATACTGCTGATAGTGGTGGGGATGCGGCAGGGTGTACTCCTCCGGCAGCCAGTCATCCTTTTTCACCAGCGCGGCCAGGCGCAGGGCCACGGCGTCGAGCAGGGGCTGTTCATCGGCAAATTCGCGATGCAGGGCATCAAGGTCTTGAATAAACTGGCGTAATTTTTCCACTCGCGGTGCGGTCATGGTCGCTTCCTGTTGTCGGGACTGGTCTTTACGCTAGCAAAGGCGTTAATATAATTAAAATGCAATTTCCGCATATATTAATATGCAAAAATAACATTGATAGCCTACCCATCAAGCGTCATTGGCGTAGACAGTTTGAACACGGCCAGCGCGGAAGAACCGGAGCGTACACGTAGTACGTGAGGATTATTCGCTACGCTCCCCCTTCGGGCCGCCCTGAAGGCGTTCAAAACTCTATGAGTTTTGTCTGAGCACTGCCCAGGTTCAAAATGGCAAGCAAAATAGCTCTGATGGGCCAGGCTTTAAGGACGCTATGCGCATCGACGACATTGACGCACTGCTGGCCACCGTGCAGTTCTCCTCGCTTAACCAGGCCGCGGAATATCTCGGTATTACCCAATCGGCGATTACCCGTCGTCTGCAGCGTCTTGAGCAAACCCTCAACGTAACGCTGCTGGAGCGTCAGACCCGGCCGCTCACCCTGACCGCCGCCGGGCACCGGGTTTACGAGCAGTGCCTGAGCATCAAGCGGGAGACCAAAAAGCTGTACGGCCTGCTCGACCCCGAGGCCGAGCCGCACGGTATCCTGCGTCTCGGGGTCCCGCAGAGCGTGGCGGAAATTGCCCTGCAGCCGGCGCTGACCGCGCTGCGCCAGCAGTTTCCCGCCCTGCGACCGCAGGTGACCTGCGGCTGGAGCGGGCTGCTGCAAAAGCGCCTTGAAAGCGTCGAGCTGGACGGCGTGCTGGCGATGGGGCCGGAACAGCAACGCTTTGCTGAGGGCTACGGCGGGCGCCTGCTGTGCCCGCTGGATATTGTGGTGATTGCGGCTAAAAGCTGGCGTCTTCACGCCGGGGCGCTGCGCGACTGCGCGGAAAAAGGCTGGGTGCTCAATCCCGACGGCTGCGGCCTGCGGGCCGGGCTGATCCGCGAGCTGCAGTCCCAGGGGATGCGTCTGGCGCTGAATGTCGAGACCGCGGGCGCCCAGCTGCAAATCAGCCTCGTGGCGCAGGGGCTGGGGCTTGGCCTGGTGCCGCGCGCCGCGCTGGCCGCCAGCCCGTGGCGCGATGAGGTGACGGTATTGACGCTGGCGGATTTCCAGCCCGAGTTGCATCTGTGGCTGGTTCACGCGCAGAATCTGGCTAATCTGAGCCAGCCGCTGACTTTTTTCGCCGGCAAAGTCGTTCAGCAGCTAAACGTATCTGGCTGAAACGTATATATAATTTTTATAAATGCTTATCTCGCATATTAAGATATGATAAAAATGCATTTTGTTCATTAAGACCCCGTGTATAGGGTAATGAAAACGCGCCGCCGCGGCGGCCCACTCATTATCCTGCTACAAGGAGTTCTGCATGAGCATTCAATTTCTCGGCATGATCGGCCACCGCCTGTCGTCGGAAACCATCGCCCCGGTCGGCCCGATTTTTGACCGCGATTACATCGTGCGTTTCGCGCAAACCCACGAGGCCGCCGGGTTTGACCGCCTGCTGGTGGGCCACTGGTCCGATCAACCCGACGGATTCCTGGTGACCGCGCTGGCGGGCCTGTCGACGCAAAAGATCGGCTTCCTGTTGGCTCATCGTCCCGGTTTTGTCTCGCCGACCCTCGCCGCGCGTAAGTTCGCTACCCTTGAACACCTGCTGGGCGGCCGTCTGGCGGTACATATCATCAGCGGCGGCAATGACGCCGAGCAGCGCCGCGACGGTGATTACCTCGATCACGACCAGCGCTATGCGCGTACCGATGCCTTCCTTGAGACCGTCCGCAAGGTGTGGACCGCCGAACAGCCGGTGGATATCGCCAATGACTTTTATCAGGCGGAACAGGCGTGGTCGGCCATTCGCCCGCTGCAAAAACCGCATATCCCTCTCTATTTCGGCGGTTCGTCGGAAGCGGCCATCGCCGTGGCCGGCAAGCACGCCAACGTCTTCGCCCTGTGGGGAGAGTCGCTGGCGCAAACCGCGGAAACCATCCAGCGCGTGCGGGCCGAGGCGGCGAAACATCAGCGCGAAATCGACTTCAGCGTCTCGTTCCGGCCGATTATCGCCGCGACCGAAGCCGAGGCCTGGGAGAAAGCCGAGCATATCCTGCACGTCGCCACCGAGCGGGCGGCGCAGAGCGGAGGCGGTTTCAAAGCCAAGCCCGACAGCGTCGGGGCGCAGCGTCTGCGGGCGACGGCGGCGCAGGGCAAGGTGGTGGATAAACGCCTGTGGACCGGGATCGCGCAGCTGGTAGGCGGCGGCCACAACTCCACCGCGCTGGTGGGCACCCCGGAACAGGTCGCCGACGCGCTGCTCGATTACTACGATCTCGGCGTGCGCAACTTCCTGATCCGCGGGTTCGATCCGCTCAACGATGCTCAGGAGTACGGTAAAGCGCTGCTGCCGATCGCCCGCGAAAAAGCCGCCCTGCGCGCCGTGGCGGAGCGCGCCTCGTGATCGGTCAGACAAGCGATGACTGGGCGCGGCGGTTGAGGGAGGTTCGCCAGCTGATGGCGGAGCAGGCGGCCAGTCTCGACGCCAGCGGCGACTTTCCCCGCGACAATATCGACCGTCTGCGCCAGCGCGGTTTTTTAAGCCTCGCCGTGCCGCAGCAGTACGGCGGGGCAGGTGCCGGCTTAGCCGAGCTTCAGCAGGCCATTGCGGCCATCGCCTGGGGCGAACCGGCGACGGCGCTGATCGTCTGCATGCAGTACCTGCACCATCTGCGGCTGGCGGAAAACGAGAACTGGTCCGAGCCGCTGCGCCAGCGGGTTTTTCACGATGCCGTCGAGCGGGGAGGCTTGATCAACAGCCTGCGCGTGGAGCCGGAACTGGGCTCCCCGGCGCGCGGCGGCCTGCCGCAAACCGTGGCGACCCGCCGCGCGGAAGGGTGGCAGATTAACGGCCATAAAATCTATACCACCGGTATTGAGGGGCTGAGCTGGCTGGCCATCTGGGGCCGCAGCGACGACGCTCCGCCGCTGGTCGGCACTTGGCTGGTGCCCCGCGACAGTGAGGGCATTACCGTGGTGAACAGCTGGGATCACGCCGGAATGCGGGCAACCGGTAGCCACGAAGTGGTGCTGAACAACGTCCGGGTGGCCGCAGAGCACGCGGTGGACGTGTGGCCTGCCGATGCGCCTCCCGCGCCTGATGCGGAACAGTTTCGTCTGTTTGCCAACCGCCATACGGCGCTGCTGGCGGCGATTTACGACAGCATCGCGCGGGCCGCCCGCGACTGGCTGGTAACGTGGCTGGGTACGCGTATTCCGGGCAGCCTTGGGCAACCCCTTTCCAGCCTGCCGCGGGTGCAGGAAAAAGTCGGCCAGATTGACGGCTGGCTACTGGTCAATCGCACTCTGCTGGAAAAGGCCGCACAGCTGGGCTTTTCCGCCATTGAGGCGAATCTCGCGAAAGTCACGATTACCGACAACGCCATTCAGGCGGTGAACCTGGCGCTGGAGCTGACCGGCAACCATGGCCTGAGTCGGCAAAATCCTCTGGAACGCCACTATCGCAACGTGCTGTGCGGGCGGGTACATACCCCGCAGAGCGACAGCGCGTGGCTGGCGGCCGGCAAACACGCTTTTCAAAAATAAGGATAATTCATATGCGCAGACTTAATGTTACCGGTTTAGCCGGGGTGGTTATGCTGCTGGCCCTGAGCGGCTATGCGGCGGCTCAGGAGCGAATCACCCTGCGAATCGCCGATCAAAAAGGCGGCATGCGTTCGCAGCTGGAGGCAGCCAACGCCCTGCAGGATCTCCCTTACGAGATTAAATGGGCCGAGTTTCCGGCCGCCGCGCCGCTGGCGGAAGCGCTTAACGCCGGGGCGGTGGATGCGGGAATCATCGGCGATGCGCCGCTGCTGTTCGCGCTGGCTAACGGCGCGCCGGTTAAAGCCATCGCCGTCGATAAAAGCAACCCGGCCGGCACCGCGGTGCTGGTCTCGCCCGGCAGCGCGTTGAAAAGCGCCGCGGATTTAAAAGGCAAACGCATCGCTACCGGTAAAGGGTCGATTGGCCACTTTGTGGCGCTGAAAGCGCTGGAGCAGGCGGGAATTTCGCCGAAAGAGGTGCAGTGGGTGTTTCTCGGTCCGGTGGACGCCAAAGTGGCGCTGCTCAACGGTTCGGTGGACGCCTGGGCGACCTGGGAGCCCTATACCACGCAGCTGGTGAAGACCGCCGAGGGGCAGATTCTGGTCAGCGGCAAAGGGCTGCTGCCGGGTAACACTTTCCTGGCGGCAACCGATGATGCCCTTAAGGATCCGCAGAAGCGCGCGGCGCTGCAGGATTACCTAAATCGCCTGGCCGGCGCCGAGCGCTGGGCCTACGCCAATCTCGATAGCTACGGTAAAACGCTGGGGGAAATTATTCGTTTCCCGGCGGATATCGCCCGCGCGCAGTTTGCCAATCGCCAGTCGCAGTGGCTGCGTCTGGACGCGAAGACGGTCGTTCAGCAGCAGTCGACGGCGGACTTTTACCTCGCCAACGGGCTGATCCGCGCAAAGCTGGACGTGACGCCGACGTTTGATAACGGCTTTAGCGTGCCTGCCGCGCAGGCCCATGCGGAGGTGTCGCCATGATGACATCTCGCCGTCGTTTCTTACGCTTGACCGGCAGCCTTGCGCTGGCCGGGGCCTCTCTGCCCCTTTGGGCTCACGATATGGCGGCCATGGCGAGCGGTGAGGAACACCCGGCCCTGCGCCTGGCGCAGCCGTACAAAATCAAGCTGGCGATTAACAAAAGCGCGGTGTGCCTGGCGCCGGTTGCCGTCGCGGAGCAGCAGAAGATCTTCAGTAAATACAATCTCGACGTGGAGTTCGTTAACTTCGGCAACTCGACGGACGTGCTGCTGGAGGCGATTGCCACCGGCAAGGCCGACGCCGGCGTCGGGATGGCGCTGCGCTGGCTGAAGGCGCTGGAGCAGGGCTTCGACGTGAAGCTCACCGCCGGAACCCACGGCGGCTGCCTGAACCTGCTGACGGCGAAAAACTCGCCGTTCGGCGGCCTGGAGAGCCTGAAGGGGCAAACCATCGGCGTCACCGATATGGCCGGGCCGGATAAAAACTTCTTCGCCATCTTGCTTAAGCGCCACGGCATCGATCCGATAAGCGATGTGCAGTGGAAAGTCTATCCGGCAGATTTACTCAGCGTGGCGCTGGATAAACGCGAAATTGCCGCCATCAGCGGCAGCGAACCCTTCAGCTATCGTCTGCTGGACACCGGTAAATATCAGCTTATCGCCAGCAATATGACCGGCGATTACGCTAACCTGAGCTGCTGCGTACTGGGGGTCAGCGGTAGCCTGGCGCGCGATCATAAACCGGCCGCCGCCGCGCTCACCCAGGCGATTCTTGAGGCGCACAGCTATGCCGCCGCGCATCCGGAGAGCGTGGCGCAATCCTTCCTCGCCCATGCGCTGAATACCAATGAGGCGGAGGTCAGCGGAATTCTCCACGGCCAGGGGCACGGCCATCATGCGGTGGGCGAGGCGTTTGTCAAAGAGCTGACCCAGTACGCCGTGGATCTTCAGCGGGTGCAGGTCATTAAACCGGGAACCGATCCCCATCAGTTTGCGGAGAGCATTTATGTCAACGTTTTCGCCTGAACGGGTGCTGACGCGCCCGGCAAGCGGCAGGCCGCTGTGGAAGGAAGGCTGGCTTGCCGCCGCGCTATGGCTGCTGGGCGGCCTGTTTACCCTGGCCTGGCCCGATGCCGGGCGGCGCTGGCCGTTTAGCGAAGGGTGGGCGCTGGCGCAGTTCACCCTTGGCGGCGGACTGTTGCTGCTGGCGCTGAGCTACCGCTACTGGCGGCAGCGGGGGACTCGCCTGCAGCATGCCGGAAAGTGGCTGGCGCTGCTGCCGCTGCTTTTTGCGCTGTGGGAGGGACTGACGGCCAAGACGGCGTTTTTGCCGGTGCCGTTTTTCGCGCCGCCGCAGGCGCTGATTGAGGTGCTGCACGATGACTGGCCGCGCCTGCTTGATAGCCTTCTGCATTCGCTGGGGCTGCTCGGGCTCGGGGTGCTGCTGGGCACCAGCTGCGGTTTTATCAGCGGGCTGGCGATCGGCTGGTCCCAGCGGATCGGCTACTGGGTGCATCCGGTGTTGCGTCTGCTGGGGCCGGTGCCGTCCACCGCGCTGCTGCCGCTGTGCCTGTTTATCTTCCCCTCCAGCTTCGGCGCCAGCGTGTTTCTGATCGCGCTCAGCACCTGGTTCCCGGTGACCGTGCTGACCTGGTCCGGGGTTATCGGCATCGATAAGGCGTGGTATGACGTGGCGCGAACCCTGGGCGCCAGCCAGCGTTTCCTGATCCTGCGCGTGGCGATCCCCGCCGCGTTGCCGAACGTTTTTGTCGGCCTGTTTATGGGGCTTGGCGCATCGTTTTCGGTGCTGATCGTCGCCGAAATGGTCGGCGTGAAATCCGGTATCGGTTTTTATCTCCAGTGGGCGCAGGGCTGGGCGGCCTATCCCAATATGTACGCGGCGCTGCTGGTGATGGCGCTGCTCTGCTCCGGCCTGATTAGCGGGCTGTTTATGGTGCGAGACCGGCTGCTGAGCTGGCAGCGGGGAGGGATGCAATGGTAACCGCGAACGCCACTTCTCAGGCGGCATCGACCGGCGCGGCGGTGTCGATAAGCCATCTGCATCACGCTTTTAGCCTTGGCAAACAGACGGTGCCGGTGCTGGAGAATATCAGCCTGCAGCTGCGGCCCGGAGAGAGCGTCGCGCTGCTCGGTCCTTCGGGCTGCGGTAAATCCACTCTGCTGCGGCTGCTGGCGGGACTGGAGCCGCAGCAGGCCGGGCAAATTCAGATTGATGAGGCGGCGATGGGCGGACCGGGGCCCGAAAGGATACTGGTGTTTCAGGATCCGACCCTTTATCCGTGGCTGACGGTGCGGCAAAACGTGCTGCTGGGACCGCAGGCGCAGGGGAAAAAGGGGCTTGAGCCAAAGGCCGATGCGCTGATTTCGCGAATGGGGCTGCAGGCGTTTAGCGAAGCGTGGCCGCGCCAGCTTTCCGGCGGGATGGCGCAGCGTGCGGCGCTGGCCCGGGCGCTGCTGAATGAGCCGCGTCTGCTGCTGCTCGACGAGCCGCTGGGCAAGCTGGATTCCCTTACCCGCATCAGCATGCAGCGGGAGCTGATCGCCCTGTGGCAGCAGCAGGGCTATACCAGCCTGCTGGTTACCCACGATATCGAAGAGGCGCTGCTGCTGTGCGATCGGGTGTTAATCATGTCGCCGCGACCGGGGCGGATTATCGCCGAGTTTGCGCTTCCGCTGACGTATCCCCGCCATCGCGACAATCCGCTGCTGCTGCAGCATCGGCAGGATATTTTGCGCATTCTTGGCCAGGGGGAGGACTGGTAAGGCAAGGCGTTATCCGGGGCGTGCTGATTCTGACCGTTCGGCGGGGATTCCCGGGGGCGGGGCGGTAGGGCCGCTCCTTACCCGGGCTACAGTGTGCTAGCCCGGATAAGGCGCCGCGCGCCGCGATCCGGGACAGGGATGAGGCTTAAAAATCCATCTTCACCGTAAACTGTACTTCCCGCGGATCGCCGATCTGGTTGCCGAGGTTATTGGTGCCGATGGAGGAGGTGTAATAGGTCTTATCGAACAGGTTCTTCACGTTAACCTGCAGGGTCACCGGATATTGCAGCTTCATCTTATAGGCCGCAAATACATCCGCCACCGCATAGCCCTGCAGATAATAATCCGCGCCGTTGGTGCCGGAACGTTTGCTCACTGCGCGACCGCCGCCCCCCACCGTCAGCGTATTGCTGTCGTAGACATTGTGAATGTCGTAGCTCAGGAACAGCGAACCGGTGTGTTTCGGCACGTTCGGCAGCGGTTTGCCTTTGTAATCCGGATCGTCGGTGACCTTCGCATCGGTATAGCCGTAGCTGGCGATAACGCTCAGGTTATCGGTCAGCGACCCGGCCACGTCCACTTCGACGCCGCGGGAGCGCACTTTACCGGCGGTTTTTGCCACCGTCTCATCGCCCACGGATTCCGTGTAGAGGACGTTGCGCTTATCAATATCAAACAGCGCGATATTGGCGGTGACGCCGTTGAACAGATCGAACTTCGCGCCCAGCTCGTAAGACGTCGACTCTTCCGGCGGCAGATTGCCAATATAGCTGGCGATAGAGGACTGCGGCATAAACGACTGCGCCACGTTACCGAACAGCGAGACGGACGGCGTCAGCTTATACACCAGGCCCGCTTTCGGCGTCCATTTCTGGTCGCTGCTGTCGGTATTGACGTTAAACGGGCGGCCCTTGCCGGCGTACTGGGTGTAATACTGATAGCGCACCCCGGCGACGGCAATCCACTTATCGGTAAGATAGAGCGCGTCCTGGAGGTAGCCCGCGTAGCTCTCCTGCTGAATACGCTGGTCGCTGTCGGATGCCGAAACGCTGGAGCATTTGCCAACAGTGCCGTAGACCGGATTATAGATATTGAAACCCTTGACGTTCTTACAGCGGATCATATCGGTGCGCAGCAGATCGTAATTCTCGTAGGCCAGGCCGGTGAGGATCTCGTTGTAGAAACCGCCAATGACCACGTTGCCCTGTAAATCCGCCCGCGTAGTGTGCATTTTCTGGGTGGAACCGTGGGTGGCATCGACGCGGCGGGTCAGGTTGCCGGTCGCCGAGTCGTAGGCCATTACCCTGGCCTGATCGTCGTTGTAATGATCCTGGCTGTAGCTGTAGTCGAAGCGGGCGGTCCAGGCGTCGCTGAGACGGTATTCGGCATTCAGCTGCGCGAGATCGGAATAACCGTCGGTAATATTAAACGGTTCATCAAAACGCGTTTTGCGATCGACGTTCACCGCATGGCCGGTATTCAGATCGAAGATGGTGCCGCGATCGAATGGGGCACTGTAGTCACGGTGCGAATATGAGACGTTCACCGTCGCCCGCTCGCCGAACCAGGTCAGGGAGGGGTTAATAAAGCTGCTCTTCTCTTTGCCGAAATTACGCCAGTAATCTTCATGCTGATATTCGCCAATTACCCGATACGCCAGCTGAGTCCCGTCGATGGGGCCGGTGACGTCAAACTGGCCGGTACCGCCGCCAAAGCTGGTGGAGGTGGCGGAGACGGAGCCGCCGAAGCTGCGCTCCGGGCGTTTGGTCACCACGTTGATTAATCCGCCGGGGTCGAGAATACCGTACAGCGTTGAGGCCGGGCCTTTGAGCACTTCGACGCGTTCGGTGGCGGCGGTGAAGCTGCGCGGCAGCACGGTGCGCAGGCCGTTGGTCATGATTGAACCATCGCGGTTAGCGCCGAAGCCGCGGCGGGTGAAGGCATCCTGGGTCCCGCCGAGGGTATTGGTTTGTACCACGTTGGCGACGTTATACAGCGCTTCATCGAGGTTCGTCGCATGCTGATCCTCGAGCACCTGCTCGCTGACGGTATTGACCACCTGCGGAATATCCAGCATCGGCATGGTAGTCAGCGTGGCGGTCGAGGTATTGACCGGCTGATATCCCTGGGTAGCGCGTTGCCGAGTGCCGTCGGCCACGACCGTTATGGTCTCGTCAGCGGTTTTGTTTGTTTTATCGGCGCTATTAACCGCTGCCAATAATCCCGGTGAGGTGAAAAAAATCAGTGAAAAAAGCGCACGCCCTTTTAATGCCGAATAAGGGACATTGAGTGGAATCATTTTTGTGTCTCGTGAACGAACCTCGCCTTTGCGGAGAGGTAAAGCCAATAAAATCATTGCCCTGAAAAATAAATCTGGCTGTTTTTTACGCCGCAACGCGCGCCAGATATGTAATTGAGAATCATTCAATCATGAAGGCATGTAGTAGTAAACGTTATGTAAGATAAAAAACTGACGAAACAAATAATCAATCAATTAGCGAGGAATGGGCTGGGTGAAAATTTCATATATTATTGTTTTAATTGATGATTAAAGTCATTTTATGTTGTGCAGATTTTGGTAGTAAACCCGCGCGGCCGGCGCCGTCATAGGGTATTGACTACTACATTCATCCACCGCATGATCAAAAGAGAATGAGATTTATTTTTGTTTGAGTGCGGAACGAGCGGGCCTGGCGCCACGCCGTTGCGGCGCGGGAGCGAGTTATGCCACAGCGGGTGTTGCCTGCAGAGCAGGGGATCGTCCTTGATTCCCTGTCGGCCGGATATGGCCAGACGCTAATTGTCGACAATATTCATCTGACCATCCCCCACGGGAAAATGACGGTACTGGCCGGCGCCAACGGCTCGGGGAAATCGACGCTGCTGTCGACTATCGCCCGGATGCTCAAGCCGCTGGGGGGCTGCGTACGTCTGGACGGCGAGGTGATTCATCAGATGCCGACCCGGGAGGTTTCCCGTCGGCTGGGCATTCTGCCGCAATCGCCGCTGACCCCGGAAGGGCTGACGGTTTTTGAACTGGTTTCGCGCGGGCGCTACCCCTGGCAGGGGCTGATGCGACAATGGTCCGAGGCCGATGAACGGGCGGTAGAAGAGGCGCTGCGGCTCACCGGTACCGCAGAGTTTGCCCACCTGGCGGTTGATAGCCTCTCCGGCGGCCAGCGTCAGCGCTGCTGGATCGCGATGGCTCTCGCCCAGCAAACGGCGACGATTCTGCTGGATGAGCCCACCACCTGGCTCGATCTGCGCTATCAGGTCGACATCCTTGAACTGCTGCAAACCTTAACCCGCGATCACGGCCGCACGGTGGTCACCGTCCTGCACGACCTGAACTTCGCGGTGAACTACGCCGACCTGCTGGTGTTTCTCAAAAAAGGCGCGATCGCCGGGGTGATTAATGAACAGGAAATCTGTACGCCGGAGCTGATCAAAACCGTCTTTGACGTGGACGTGCAGATGTCGCTCAACCCGCAGACCGGTAAGCCCTTTTTTATGCCGTTCCGCGCCCGTGAGGAGAAGGCGTTATGAGCGCCTCCGCGCTGCTGCTGCCGCGCCGACAATCCCGCCCCCGGCTGGCGCTGGTACTGCTGAGCCTGCTGCTGCTGGGCGGCTCGCTGGTGCATCTCGGACTTGGCGCGCGCTGGATTGCGCCGCAAACGGTGCTGCAGGCGCTGCTCCATTACGATCCGCGCAATTTTGACCACCGAATTATTGTCGATTTACGCCTGGTACGTCTCGCGGCGGCGCTGCTCACCGGCGCGGCGCTCGGCGTGGCGGGGCTGCTGCTGCAAACCGTGATCCGCAACCCGCTGGGCGAGCCGCATATTCTCGGCCTTAACGCCGGCGCTTCGCTGGCGGTAGTGGCGACATCGGCGCTGGGAATCAGCCTCGGCGGCGTGGCGTTAGCCAGACCGCTCACCGCCGCCTGCGGCGCGGCGCTGCTGTTTGGCGGCGTGATGCTGCTGTCGTCGTCCGGGCGGGGCGGCGTTACGCCGCTGCGCATTACCCTGTGCGGGGTGGCGCTGTCGGCCTTTGCCTCGGCTGTCACCGCGGCGATTCTGATCCTCGATGAACAAACGTTGCTGGCGATGCGCACCTGGCTGGCGGGCGATCTTGCCGGGCTGAACTGGCAAACGCTGCGCGCTGCGCTGCTCCCGGCGCTGGCGGGAGTGACGATCGCGCTGGTCATCGCGCCGCGTCTTAACGTGCTGGCGCTGGGCGATAAGGTCGCGCTGGGGCTGGGGGTAAAGATTGTTCAGACCCGCCTGCTGGGGCTGACCGCCATTGCGCTATTGTGCGGCTCGGCGGTGGCGGTGGCCGGGCCGATCGGCTTTGTCGGGCTGGTGGTCCCCCACGCGGTGCGCCGGCTGATTAGCGAAGATATTCGCCTGGCGCTACCGCTGGCCGCTCCGGTTGGCGCTCTGGTGCTGCTGCTGGCGGATATCGCCGCTCGTACCCTGGTTGCGCCCCAGGAGCTGGCAACCGGCGCGATGACCGCGCTGGTGGGGGCGCCGGTATTTATTTTTATCGCCGCGAGGTTTTTTAAATGAAAAGCGCCGTCCGTCGCGCCGGCTTTCGGCCGCTGACCTGCGGCCGCTGGCACATTCTGCTGCGCCCTGCGGCGGTAAAAATCGCCGCTGTCGCGCTGCTCGTCATCCTGCTGCTGGCGCTGTTTGCCCTGACCCGCGGCAGCTTCCCGATGCCCTCCGGTACCCTGTTCCGTGCGCTGCTGGGGGCGGACATCGTGGACGAACAGCAGCGATTTATCCTCTTTGATATCCGCCTGCCGCGGCTGTTTATGGCGCTGCTGTGCGGGGCGATGCTCGGTCTGGCCGGCGCGGCGATGCAGAGCATTACCCGCAACGGTCTGGCGGATCCCGGGCTTATCGGGGTGAAGGAGGGGGCCAGTATTGTCGTTCTGGCGCTGGTGCTGTTCTTCCCGGCGGTGGGCCTGGTCTGGCGGCCGCTGGCGGGAATGCTCGGCGGCGTGCTGGTGGCGCTGCTGGTTCTGGCGCTGGCCCGCGACTGTTCGCGCCCGCGCTTTATTCTCATCGGCATCGGCATCGGCGTGTCGTGGACGCTGGCGGCGGCGGGGGGGGGTTTTTTTAAACCCCCCCCCCGACGTGCGCGATGTTCAAACGGCTATGATCTGGCTGGCGGGCAGCCTGCACGCGGTGACCTGGCCGCTGTTGGCCGTCGCCTTCTGCTGGGCGCTGCCCGGGGCGCTGATCCTTTTTTTGACAGCCAGGGCCGCCGATGCGGCGCTGCTCGGCGACCGCACGGCCATTGGTCTCGGCGTACGCCTGCAGCAGCTAACCCTGCTGCGCTTTTTCGCGCCGGTGCTGCTGACCTCCGCCAGCGTTTCCTGCGTCGGAAGCCTCGGCTTCGTTGGCCTGATGGCGCCGCATATGGCGCGGTTTCTGCTGCGCGGCGGCCAGGTGGCGCTGCTCTGCGGCAGCGCGTTGGTTGGCGCGCTGCTGGTGTTAGCCACCGATACAATTGGCCGACTGGCTTTCGCGCCGCTGCAGATCCCTGCAGGGATCGTGATTGCGCTGGTCGGCTGTCCGTTTTTTATCGTTCTGCTCTGGCGTCGCCGTGACGCCCTGTAAATCAAAAAGGATCGCTATGCGTTGGTTCGTTTCTCTGCTGGTGCTGTTGGCGGGCGTCGCCTCGGCCGCCGATACGCAAACCTTCACCGATGATTTGGGTCGTACGGTGACCGTTCCGCTGCACCCGCAGCGCATTGTGTCGCTGCACGATCTGGATATCACCATCCCGCTGATCGAGCTTGGCGTCCCGCCGGTGGCCAGCCACGGGAGGACGCGTCCGGACGGCAGCCACTTTTTACGCGCCAGCGCACAGCTGACCGGCGTTGATTTCGATAACAGCGCGATTCGGTTTATCGGCACGGCGGATATCGATCTCGAAGCGGTGGCCGCCGCGAAACCGGACCTGATTATTACCGAGCCCAGCCGCCACGTTTCGGTGGAGCAGCTGGAGAAGATTGCGCCAACGGTCAGCATCGACCACCTGCAGGGCAGCGCGCCGCGCATCTACCGCAAGCTGGCGCAGCTCACCGGTACCCAGCCGCGGCTCTTAATCCTCGAACGCCGCTATCAGGCGCAGATAGCCCAGCTAAAGGCGATGGTGGATACGCAAAACATCGTAGTCTCGGTGATTCAGGCCAACAACGGCAAGGTTACCGTGCATCACGCCTATCATGCGCTGGGACGCGTGCTGCGCGATGCCGGATTCCGCTTCCCGCCGCTGATTGACAACATCCCCGATGGCCAGCGTATTGACGTCAGCGCCGAGCAGCTGCCGGCGCTGGATGCTGATTTCGTATTTGCCACCTGGCGTTCCGATACCGGCGGCAGGCCGCAGGATGAGCTGCAGGCGATGGAGGGCGTGATGCCCGGCTGGTGCGACTTTATGCGCGCCTGCCGCACCGGGCGCTACATTCTGCTGCCGCGCGAGGAGGTTATCTCTAACTCCTACGCCGCGCTGTCGCTGATGGTCGCCCAGGTACAGTCGCACATTGCCGGTCGTCCTTTGCCCGAGGGGCTGAAATGAAAACGGTGGTAAAAAGAGAGAAGGGGCGGGTTGACCTGTTCGGCGAACGTTTTCGCGCCCGCGCGCATCAGCTGTCGCCGCGTCTGCTGGCGGTGGTGAGCTATATCAACGAAAACCGGGAAGCGGTGCTGGAGCGCACGGCCATGGAAATCGCCGCCGCGACCAATACCTCGGACGCCACGGTGGTGCGCGCCATCCAGGCGCTCGGCTTCGCCGGACTGCGGGAGCTGAAGCAGACCATGGAGCGCTGGTTCTGCCCGTCGGCGACCTCGTCGGAAAAAATGATCTCCACGGTGAGCGCCTTATCCAGCGACGTCAATTCGAGCATCGATTTCGTGCTGGAAGGGCATCAGCGGGCCTGCGAAGTGCTTGCGCGCCCCGACAACCGCGCCGCGGTGGCCCAGGCGGTGGCGCTGCTGACCGACGCGCGCCAGGTGGGGATTTTTGGGATCGGCGCCTCGGGCATTCTGGCGGAGTATACCACCAGGCTGCTGAGCCGCATCGGCCTGCCTTCGTACGTAATGAACCGCACCGGGTTTAGCCTCGCCGAGCAGCTGATCGGCCTGCAGCGCGGCGACGTGCTGATTATGATGGGGCAGAAGTCGCCGCACCGGGAGGGGATGACGACCCTGCGCGAGGCCCGCCGTCTGGGGATCCCGACGATTTTACTCACCCAGGCGCTGGACTCCCGCTTTAGCCAGGAGGCGCAGGTGGTCATTGAGGTGCCGCGCGGCGGCGATAATGGGCGGGTGCCGCTGCACGGGACGGTGCTGGTTTGCCTGGAGATGATCGTGCTGTCGGTCGCCTCCACCGCGCCGCAAAAAACGGTGAAATCGATGAAGCGGATCAATGAATTGCATCGGGCCATCGGGAAATCCGGCGGTAAACGAAGCTAAACGGCAGATAATTTACCGTCGGGAAGGTTTCCGGTTGCATGCCATGCTGACAGTGTGTATTTTTATGCAAAATTAATGCATAAAACGGAGTTGTCATGGTTAAGAAGTGGATGAAAGCATGCTGCCTGGTGGCGGCGATGATCGGCACCGCCCACGCGGCTCAGCAAACTTACGTGGTGGGATCCGGCGGAACCTATCGCCCGTTTGAGTTCGAGAACAGCCAGAAACAGCTGGAAGGTTTTGATATCGATATCATCAAAGCGATCGCCAAAGCGGAAGGCTTTGATATCAAACTGGTCAATACGCCGTGGGAAGGGATCTTCGCCACCCTCAACACCGGCGACCGCGACATTATTATCTCCGGGATCACTATCACCGATAAGCGTAAGCAGATGGTGGATTTCTCCGCCCCTTATTTCCCGGCCGAGCAGTCCATCGTCGTGCCGGCGGATTCAAAGGTCTCCTCCCTTGAGGCGCTGAAAAACGAGAAAGTCGGCGTGGTGAACTCCAGCACCGGCGATATCGTGGTTTCCGACGTGCTGGGCAAGAACAGTACCGCGATCAAACGTTTTGATAATACTCCGCTGATGCTGCAGGAGCTGTTTGAAGACGGCGTGAGCGCGGCGGTCGGCGACGTCGGCGTGGTGAAATACTACATCAAGCAGCACCCGGAGAAGCAGTTCAAGCTGGTGCCGGATGCCAAATTTGAGCGCCAGTATTTCGGCATCGCGGTGGCGAAAGGCAACAGCGAGCTGCAGGCGAAGATCAACGCCGGTTTACAGAAAATCATCGCTGACGGCACCTACGCCAAAATCTATAAAACCTGGTTCGACGAGAACGTCCCGACGCTGCCAGCGCAATAATTCGCATTTTTATTTTCATCACGGCTATCGACTCTGGCGATAGCCGTATTTTTTAGGGAAGGGCTATGACGGGATTCCGTTGGGAGATCATTGAGGAGTACGGTCCGCTGTTTATGGACGGTGCCCTGATGACCATTAAATGTACCATTATCTGCGTGATCCTCGGCACCCTGTGGGGGCTGACCCTCGGGCTGGGGCGGATGGCGAAAGCCGAGCACGGGGTATGGAAATACGTTCTGCGTTACCTGGTGCAGTTTCCGGTGCGCTTTTACGTCAGCGCGTTTCGCGGTACGCCGCTGTTCGTGCAAATTATGGTGGTGCACTTCGCGCTGGTGCCGCTGTTTATCAACCCGCGCGACGGACTGCTGGTGACCAGCGGCATGATGAGCGCTGATTTCGCTCGCGAGCTGCGCTCAAACTACGGCGCGTTTCTCTCCTGTATCGTGGCGATTACGCTGAATGCCGGGGCCTACGTGTCGGAGATCTTCCGTGCCGGGATCCAGTCGATCGATAAGGGGCAGATGGAAGCTTCCCGCGCGCTGGGAATGCCGTGGTGGAAAACCATGCGTCAGGTGATTCTGCCGCAGGCGTTTCGCCGCATTCTGCCGCCGCTGGGCAACAACGCTATCGCCATCGTTAAGGACTCCTCGCTGGCGTCGGCCATCGGTCTGGCGGATCTGGCCTACGCCGCGCGCACCGTTTCCGGCGCCTACGCCACCTACTGGGAACCCTACCTGACCATCTCCCTGGTTTACTGGGTTATTACTTTCCTGCTGGCGCAGCTGGTTAACCGTCTGGAAAAGAGGTTTGGCAAAAGTGATTCACATTCATAATTTACACAAGCGCTTCGGCGACAGCCACGTTCTGCGCGGCATCAGCTGCGACATTAAGCCGCAGGAAGTCGTGTGTATTATCGGCCCGTCCGGTTCCGGGAAAAGCACTTTTCTGCGCTGCATGAACGCGCTGGAAACCGTCAGCGAAGGCGAGGTTGAGGTAAACGGCTTCGCTGCCCACGATCGCGCCACCGATCTGAATAAGATGCGGGAAAGTGTCGGCATGGTCTTTCAGCGCTTCAATCTGTTCCCGCACAAAACGGTGCTGGAAAATCTGATTATGGCCCCGATGAGCCTGCGCGGCACGGCGCGCGCGGAGGCGGTGCGTCTGGCGGAAGAGCTGCTGGCGAAGGTCGGGCTGAGCGACAAGCGCGACGCCTGGCCCTCCAGCCTCTCCGGCGGGCAGCAGCAGCGGGTGGCCATCGCGCGCGCGCTGGCGATGAAGCCGTCGATTATGCTGTTTGATGAGCCCACTTCGGCGCTCGATCCTGAGCTGGTGGGCGACGTGCTGGAGGTGATGAAAAACCTCGCCAGCGAAGGGATGACCATGGTAATCGTAACCCACGAGATGGGCTTTGCCCGCGAAGTGGCCGACCGGGTTATCTTTATCGACCAGGGCATCATTCAGGAAGAGAGGAAACCGGCGCAGATCTTTAGCGCGCCGACTAACCCGCGCACCGCCGCATTTTTAAGTAAAGTGCTGTAACGGCTCCCGGCCCCGGCGCGCGACTGCGCTGCCGGGGAGAAGACCCTGCGCGGGCGATGAGGGCGCTTTCGTTCTGCCGAACCGTGACTGCCCTTAAGCGTTACCGCGCCGCCTCGCTAATATCATCCATCTCTTCTTCGCGCTCGCGTTCGTCCGCCAGCAGGGCTTTTTCGCTTTTACCCAGGCACTGAATCAGCAGGAACAGCGCGCCGCTGACAAACAGCGTCATCAGCAGACCATCATACCCCGCGACGCTGATCAGCAATCCGCTGACCACCGGGCCTGCGACGCTCCCCGCGGACCAAAAGAACCCCAGCAGGGCGTTGATCATAATCAGCTTTTGTCCGGAGAAGGTCTTCCCGGCGCGGACCAGCGACAGGGTATAGAGCGCCCCCGCCGCGGCGCCGAGAAGCAGGCAGCCGACAATCAGCTGGATATGCGACGCCAGCAGGAACGGTAATGTCAGCAGGGCGAGGCAGAAGACCACCGCGCAGGTCAGATGCACGCGGCGGATACCGAAGCGGTCGGCAATCCAGCCCAGCGGCGCCTGGAATACGGCATCGCCGGTTAATACCACGGTGACCAGCAGTACCGCCGTCACTTCACTCAGCCCTTTATCCATACCGTAAAGCGGCAGCAGCGCCAGTATGCTGGCATCAAAAAAGGCGAAGCAGAATACGCCGGAAGCCAGTACCGGCAAAAAGGCGCCGAGGCTGCGCCAGCTGGCGCGTTCCGCCAGCCGTTCGCGGCTGCCGGAGGGCAAATGGCGGAGCATCAGCAGACAGGCGAGGGTCACCAGTCCGACGAGCAGCAGAGTCCATGATTGATACGCTTCTCCGGCGGAGATCAGCAGCGGCCCCGCCAGCTGACAGCCGGTAAAGGCGGAGGCATAAATGCCGGTCAGGGTTGCCCGGTTTTTACCCGCCGCGCCGCCGGTGATCCAGCTTTCGCCAATGACGATAATTACCCCTGACGCCAGGCCAGTCACCAGCCGCGGCAGCAGGAGATGAACCATATCAAACGACAGGCAGGAGGCGATGGTTGCCGCCGCCAGCGCCACCAGGCTGACGGAGAGCAGAAGCCCCATCTCGAAGCGCCGGCACAGCGCGGGCGAGAGGAAGGAGGAGATCATCATCCCCGCTGGCGGTAGCGCGGCCAGCAGGCCGACGTAAACGGTATCAACCTGCTGCTGCGCCAGCTCCAGACTGATTAAGGGCACCGTGTATCCGGTGATAAATCCCACTAATGAAGCCGCCATGATCATCGCCAGCGTGGGGGCAAGACGATTCTGCTCTGGGTTGAACATTTTATTTCCGGTTAAGGAGGTCTGTAGAGTGAATTATTCGGCAAAACGCCAGTATAGCTGCATAATAATTAATCGCACGCCTTATGTCACCGTTGATATGACTACAAAAAAACGCAGTGCAGGCGGGATGCCGCGCAAAGGCGCGTTGGCGCAGGGTTTGGCGGCAGTTGTCAGCGAGCGGGCGAAAGGATATAACCAATAGGCTAGCGGGTTACCTGTAGCCCTAACGTATTGCATAAAACACTCGTTCAGCGCTGAAGCTGTGCAGGAAAGGAGTAAGACATGGCTGTATCCCCTTCACTGATCGCCGAGGCCATTCGCTGGCGACGTGATTTTCATGCTTGCCCTGAGCTGGGGTATCAGGAACAGGAAACCTCCCGTCGGGTCGCTGAACTGCTCGCTTCATTTGGCCTTCAGGTGCATAGCGGTCTGGCGGGGACCGGCGTGGTCGCGACGCTGGAGAACGGCCCGGGTCCGGTAATTGGCCTACGGGCCGATATGGATGCGCTACCGATCACCGAGCAGAGCGACGTCGACTATAAATCGCGTAATCCGGGCGTGATGCACGCCTGCGGCCACGACGGCCATAGCGCGATGCTGCTGGCGGCAGCGGCGCATCTGGCGCAAACCCGCCGCTTTCGCGGTACCGTTCACTTTGTTTTCCAGCCCGCTGAGGAGAACCTGGGCGGCGCGCGTAAGATGGTGGAAGAGGGGCTGTTTGCGCGCTTCCCGATGGATGCCATTTACGCGCTGCACAACTGGCCGGGTATGCCGCTGGGCCAGGTGGCGATCGGCAGCGGGGCGATGATGGCCTCTCTCGATGCGTTTGAAATCACCCTGACCGGCAAGAGCTGCCATGCGGCGATGCCGGAGCGCGGGGCGGACCCGATTGTCGCCGCGGCGCAGCTGATTATGGCGCTGCAAACCATTCCGTCGCGCCGCCTGTCGCCGCAGGAATCCACGGTGGTAAGCATTACCCAGATTTCCGGCGGGGAGGCGATCAACGTGCTGCCGGATAAAGTGGTGCTGCGCGGAACCTTCCGCTGTCTGAATAACCAGGTGCGTGAGCGGGTCAGGGGGCTGATTGAAAGCTATGTCGCCGCCCAGCCGCAGGTATCAGACGTGGAAGGCAAAATCGCCTGGTATCCCGGTTATCCCGTCACCACCAACCACCCGGCTGAAGCGCAAAAGGTTCGCGAGGTGGCGACCGCGCTGCTGGGGGAATCGGCGGTGAGCTGGAACGGCAATCCCTCTATGGCCTCGGAAGATTTTGCCTGCATGCTGGAGGCCTGCCCGGGCGCCTATTTCTGGATTGGCACCGATGGCGAGACGGCATCAAAGCCGCTACATAACGCCGGATATGATTTTAACGATGCGCTGATCCCGCACGGCGTGGCGCTGTGGACGGCGCTGGTGGAGAAACTGTTGGCGTAAGAGACCGATCCCGGAGGCGATGCTGCGCATCTGTCCGGGCTACCGGCCCGCAGACGGCGATGAA
>NZ_JBEAFQ010000015.1:0-19636 GCF_040062275.1 Klebsiella sp. GW_Kp182
CTATCACCGACCAAATTCGAAAAGCCTGCTCAACGAGCAGGCTTTTTTGCATCTGAAGTTTGTGAGGATGAGAACCTCCGGGGGTAGAGGTTCGACTCGAGCGGAGCGAGAGAACGTTGCGTCAGCAACGGCCCGCAGGGCGAGCCACGTAGTGGCGAGTTATCCTCTATCACCGACCAAATTCGAAAAGCCTGCTCAACGAGCAGGCTTTTTTGCATCTGTCGTCCTTACAGATGGGCAGCATCGTTTCCGGGAAATCCAGCCGTACTGCACACCGCTCCCGGGGGCGGCGCAAAGCGCCTTGCCCGGGCTACGGGTTCAGCGTTGTCTGCGGGCCGGTAGCCCGGACAGATGCGTAGCATCGCCTTCGGGAAATCCAGCCGTACTGCACACCGCTCCCGGGGGCGGCGCTTAACGCGCCTTGCCCGGGCTACAGGTTCACCGCCGTCTGTGGGCCGGTAGCCCGGACAGATGCGCAGCATCGCCTCCGGGAAATGCTGCCGTACTGCACACCGCTCCCGGGGGCGGCGCAAAGCGCCTTGCCCGGGCTACGGGTTCAGCGTTGTCTACGGGCCGGTAGCCCGGACAGATGCGCCAGCATCGCCTCCGGGAAATCCAGCCGCACCGCACACCGCTCCCGGGGGCGGCGCAAAGCGCCTTGCCCGGGCTACGGGGTCAGCGTTGTCTGCGGGCCGGTAGCCCGGACAGATGCGCCAGCATCGCCTCCGGGAAATGCTGCCGTACTGCACACCGCTCCCGGGGGCGGCGCAAAGCGCCTTGCCCGGGCTACGGGTTCAGCGTTGTCTGCGGGCCGGTAGCCCGGACAGATGCGCCAGCATCGCCTCCGGGAAAATACGCTGCTTGCTAAGAGTGTAAGAAAACGCCTCCACCCTCATTTCCTGGCGCCAATTCCCTATTTTGTGACATCTTCCATTGTATTTTTTTATATATACTCCGATCTTTTTTCGCGAAGCTTATGGATAACTTCAGCATTTTCCGCTGTGCGTTTTAACGTTCACGCTATTTATCGCTCACATATTGGTCACATCGCAAGAAATTTTTACCATTTACCATAATTGCTTATCACTGGCTGCTGGAAAATATTAAGGCGTTTATTCTGTCTATTGGCCGCTAGCATAAATTTCTCTGCTGGAAATAGCGCTTTGCACTTTTTTTAATCTTTGCCCGCCAATTCTCACACCGGATGTAAAACCAGGTTGGCTGTATTGACGTTTCCCCATTCTGTTGACAGATTGTAGGGCATGAGGGGCATTTCATGGAGAATCCGTACTGCAACTCAGTCGTTTTTGTGAAAGGAATCCCCATCTCTCTCAACGCTTTCGGGCACCACCGACCGGACCGGGTATATTCTAAATAGTTCGAGCTGCGGGAAGGCGGCAAGCGTGAGAATCCCAAGGAGCATAGATGACTATGTGACCGGGGTTATCGAGCGCAGCCAACGCATCCGTAGTTCGCAATATGACGAATAAAAATAAATAAAGGTCTGGCGGATATATGCAAACAACATCACATTTGGAGCAGAATAATGAGTATTTCCTTGAAGAAATCAGGGATGCTGAAGCTTGGTCTGAGCCTGGTTGCCATGACCGTCGCAGCAAGCGTACAAGCGAAGACCCTGGTTTATTGTTCAGAAGGTTCGCCGGAAGGCTTTAACCCGCAGCTCTTCACCTCTGGTACCACCTATGACGCCAGCTCAGTGCCGATTTATAACCGCCTGGTGGAATTTAAAACCGGCACCACGGAAGTCATTCCGGGCCTGGCTGAAAAATGGGAAGTTAGCGAAGACGGGAAAACCTATACCTTCCATCTGCGTAAAGACGTGAAGTGGCAGGATAATAAAGATTTTAAACCGACCCGCACGCTGAACGCCGATGACGTTGTCTTCTCCTTCGACAGACAAAAAAATACCAATAACCCGTACCATAAAGTGTCTGGCGGCAGCTATGAATACTTTGAAGGGATGGGATTACCTGACCTGATTAGCGAAGTGAAGAAAGTGGACGATAACACAGTCCAGTTCGTGCTGACCCGTCCGGAATCGCCGTTCCTTGCCGATCTCGCCATGGACTTCGCCTCTATTCTGTCAAAAGAGTATGCCGACAACATGCTGAAAGCCGGTACGCCGGAGAAAGTGGACCTCAACCCAATCGGTACCGGCCCGTTCCAGCTGCTGCAGTACCAGAAAGACTCCCGCATTCTCTATAAAGCCTTCCCGGGCTACTGGGGCACCAAGCCGAAAATCGATCGCCTGGTCTTCTCCATTACCCCTGATGCTTCTGTGCGCTACGCTAAGCTGCAGAAAAACGAATGCCAGATTATGCCGTACCCGAACCCGGCAGATATCGCGCGCATGAAGGAAGACAAAAACATCACGCTGCTGGAACAGCCGGGCCTGAACGTCGGCTACCTCTCTTTCAACACCGAGAAGAAGCCGCTGGATGATGTCAAAGTTCGCCAGGCGCTGACCTACGCGGTCAACAAAGAAGCGATTATCAAAGCCGTTTACCAGGGCGCAGGCCAGGCCGCGAAGAACCTGATCCCGCCGACCATGTGGGGCTATAACGACGACGTTAAAGACTACACCTACGATCCAGAGAAAGCGAAAGCGCTGCTGAAAGAAGCAGGCCTGGAAAAAGGCTTCACCATCGACCTGTGGGCGATGCCGGTACAGCGTCCGTATAACCCGAACGCGCGCCGTATGGCTGAGATGATTCAGGCCGACTGGGCGAAAGTCGGCGTCCAGGCCAAGATCGTGACCTACGAGTGGGGTGAATACCTCAAGCGCGCGAAAGCGGGCGAGCATCAGACCGTCATGATGGGCTGGACCGGCGACAACGGGGATCCGGATAACTTCTTCGCCACCCTCTTCAGCTGCGCGGCGGCAAAAGACGGTTCTAACTACTCCCGCTGGTGCTACAAGCCGTTTGAAGACCTGATTCAGCCGGCTCGCGCCACCGATGACCACAACAAACGCATTGAGCTGTATAAGCAGGCTCAGGTCGTGATGCACGATCAGGCTCCGGCGCTGATCGTCGCCCACTCCACCGTCTATGAGCCGGTGCGTAAAGAGGTCAAAGGCTACGTGGTCGATCCATTAGGTAAACACCACTTCGATAACGTCTCTATCGAATAATAACAGCGTGTTTCCCCTCTCCCCGCCTTGGGGAGAGGGAATTGACATTTGTGAGCAATACAGACGTCCTGTCACCAGGCGGGCCGTCTCCAGAGAGAATCCGGGTTATGTTGCAGTTCATTCTCCGACGTTTGGGACTTGTCATCCCAACATTTATCGGTATTACCCTTCTCACTTTTGCCTTCGTTCATATGATCCCCGGCGACCCGGTGATGATTATGGCGGGCGAACGTGGTATTTCCCCTGAACGTCACGCGCAGCTGCTGGCCGAAATGGGCCTCGATAAACCGATGTGGCAGCAGTACGTCAACTATATTTGGGGCGTGATGCACGGCGATTTGGGCATCTCGCTGAAAAGCCGAATTCCCGTTTGGCAAGAGTTTGTGCCGCGCTTTAAGGCCACGATGGAGCTGGGCGTCTGCGCGATGATTTTTGCCGTCATCGTCGGGATCCCGGTGGGCGTGCTGGCGGCGGTTAAACGCGGCTCTATCTTCGACCACACCTCCGTGGGCCTCGCGCTGACAGGCTACTCTATGCCCATCTTCTGGTGGGGCATGATGCTGATCATGCTGGTGTCGGTACAGCTTAACCTGACGCCGGTTTCCGGGCGCATCAGCGATACCGTCTTCCTTGACGATACCCTGCCGCTGACCGGATTTATGCTGATCGATACCGCGATTTGGGGCGAGCCGGGCGATTTTATTGATGCGGTAATGCATATGATCCTGCCCGCCGTGGTGCTGGGGACGATTCCCCTGGCGGTGATCGTGCGTATGACCCGTTCATCAATGCTGGAAGTGCTGGGCGAGGATTATATCCGTACCGCGCGCGCGAAAGGCCTGACGCGGATGCGGGTGATCATCGTTCATGCGTTGCGTAACGCGATGCTGCCGGTGGTCACGGTGATCGGTCTGCAGGTCGGTACGCTGCTGGCGGGGGCCATCCTGACCGAAACCATCTTCTCCTGGCCGGGCCTTGGCCGCTGGCTGATTGACGCGCTGCAGCGCCGCGACTATCCGGTGGTGCAGGGCGGGGTGCTGCTGGTGGCGACGATGATTATTCTCGTCAACCTGCTGGTCGACCTGTTGTACGGCGTGGTGAACCCGCGTATCCGGCATAAGAAGTAAGGGGCCATCATGTCACAAATTACTGAAAATAAAGTTGTCGCCGCGCCGGTGCCAATGACCCCTCTGCAGGAGTTCTGGCACTATTTTAAAAGCAACAAAGGCGCCGTCGTGGGGCTGGCCTATGTCGTGGTTATGATTATCATCGCCGTCTTCGCCAACTTCCTCGCGCCCTATAATCCGGCGGATCAGTTCCGCGATGCGCTGCTGGCTCCGCCGTTCTGGCAGGAGGGAGGCAGCGTGAGCCACCTGCTCGGCACCGATGACGTCGGCCGCGATATCCTGTCGCGACTGATGTACGGCGCGCGCCTGTCGCTGCTGGTCGGCTGTCTGGTGGTGGTACTGTCGCTGATCCTCGGCGTGGTGCTCGGTCTTGTCTCGGGCTACTTTGGCGGCGTGGTTGACTCGGTCATTATGCGCGTTGTCGATATTATGCTGGCGCTGCCGAGCCTGCTGCTGGCGCTGGTGCTGGTGGCCATCTTCGGTCCGTCGATCGTCAATGCCTCGATAGCGCTGACCTTTGTCGCCCTGCCGCACTACGTGCGTCTGACCCGAGCGGCGGTGCTGGTAGAGGTAAACCGCGACTACGTAACCGCTTCCCGCGTGGCGGGGGCAGGCGCGATGCGTCAGATGTTCATCAACATTCTTCCTAACTGTCTTGCGCCGCTGATTGTTCAGGCGTCGCTGGGCTTCTCTAACGCCATTCTCGATATGGCCGCTCTTGGCTTCCTTGGCATGGGTGCGCAGCCGCCGACACCGGAGTGGGGCACGATGCTCTCCGACGTGCTGCAGTTCGCGCAGAGCGCCTGGTGGGTCGTCACCTTTCCGGGTGTCGCTATCCTGCTGACGGTGCTGGCATTTAACCTGATGGGTGACGGTCTGCGTGACGCGCTCGATCCCAAACTGAAGCAGTAAGAGGTTCGAGATGGCGTTATTAAATGTAGATAAACTCTCGGTGCACTTCGGCGACGAAGGGACGCCGTTCCGCGCCGTAGATCGCGTAAGCTACAGCGTAAATCAGGGCGAAGTGGTCGGTATCGTCGGCGAGTCCGGCTCGGGTAAATCGGTCAGCTCGCTGGCGATTATGGGGCTGATTGACTATCCCGGCCGGGTGATGGCTGAAAAGCTGGAGTTTAACGGTCGCGACCTGAAGCGCATTTCCGAAAAAGAGCGCCGCCAACTGGTGGGCGCGGAAGTGGCGATGATCTTCCAGGACCCGATGACCAGCCTGAATCCGTGCTATACCGTCGGTTACCAGATTATGGAAGCCATTAAGGTGCACCAGGGCGGCAACAAGAAAACCCGCGTGCAGCGGGCGATTGACCTGCTGACGCTGGTGGGGATCCCCGATCCGGCTTCGCGTCTTGACGTCTATCCGCACCAGCTTTCCGGCGGTATGAGCCAGCGCGTGATGATCGCGATGGCCATCGCCTGTCGGCCAAAGCTGCTGATTGCCGATGAGCCCACGACGGCGCTGGATGTGACCATCCAGGCGCAGATCATCGAGCTGCTGCTGGAGCTGCAGCAGAAAGAGAATATGGCGCTGATCCTGATTACCCACGATCTGGCGCTGGTGGCCGAAGCGGCGCACAAAATCATCGTCATGTACGCGGGGCAGGTGGTGGAAACCGGCGACGCGAAGGATATCTTCCGCGCGCCTCGCCACCCCTATACGCAGGCGCTGCTGCGCGCGCTGCCGGAGTTCGCTCAGGATAAAGCGCGTCTTGCCTCGCTGCCGGGCGTGGTGCCGGGCAAATACGACCGTCCGAGCGGCTGTCTGCTCAACCCGCGCTGCCCCTATGCGACCGACAAATGCCGCAGCGAAGAACCTGAGCTGAACCTGCTTAACGGCGGTCGCCAGTCGAAATGTCATTACCCACTTGATGATGCCGGGAGGCCTGGGCTATGAGTACGCATGAGGCCACCACGCAACAGCCTCTGTTGCTGGCCACCGATTTGAAAAAATACTATCCGGTGAAGAAGGGGCTCTTCACGCCGGAACGCCTGGTCAAGGCGCTGGACGGCGTCTCGTTTACCCTTGAACGCGGTAAAACGCTGGCGGTAGTGGGGGAGTCCGGCTGCGGTAAATCCACGCTCGGTCGTCTGCTGACGATGATTGAAATCCCCACCGGCGGCGAGCTCTATTACCAGGGACAGGACCTGCTTAAGCACGATCCGCAGGCGCAGAAGCTGCGCCGGCAGAAAATCCAGATTGTGTTCCAGAACCCCTACGGTTCGCTGAACCCGCGTAAAAAGGTGGGGCAGATTCTGGAAGAGCCGCTGCAGATCAACACCAGCTTGAGCAAAGAGCAGCGCCGGGAGAAGGCGCTGGCGATGATGGCCAAAGTGGGCCTGAAAACCGAGCACTACGACCGCTATCCGCATATGTTCTCCGGCGGCCAGCGTCAGCGTATCGCCATTGCCCGCGGTCTGATGCTTGACCCGGACGTGGTGATCGCCGACGAACCGGTTTCCGCGCTGGACGTTTCGGTGCGCGCGCAGGTGCTGAACCTGATGATGGATTTACAGCAGGATCTGGGGCTTTCTTACGTCTTTATCTCCCACGATCTGTCGGTCGTGGAGCATATCGCTGATGAAGTGATGGTGATGTATTTAGGCCGCTGCGTGGAGAAAGGGACGAAAGATCAAATCTTCAACAACCCGCAGCATCCGTACACGCAGGCGCTGCTGTCGGCAACGCCGCGTCTGAATCCGGATGACCGCCGCGAGCGCATCAAGCTCACCGGCGAGCTGCCGAGCCCGCTGAATCCGCCGCCGGGCTGCGCGTTTAACGCCCGCTGCCGTCGCCGTTTCGGCCCGTGCACCCAGCTTCAGCCGCAGCTGAAGGACTACGGCGGCCAGCTGGTAGCCTGCTTTGCGGTCGACCAGGATCAGAACGGCGAGAAGCCCCTGAGCTGATTCAGGCAATCGATAATCAAAGCCGAAGCCTGTGCTTCGGCTTTTTTTTAACCATAACTCAGCACTGTTGGAACAACCGACAACGAACAATACTGGCATTTTACGCCACAACTATTGCTATCCCGGGAGTCCGGGATAACTACATGAATGTATTTTACTTTATCTTGATTGTTTCTTTAGCCGGAGCAAATTAACAGCAAAAGCGATGCATAAAACTGTTCCTTGTTGTTCGGTCAACGCTTTATATTCCTGGTTTTTGGCTAACATCCTGAGCTATTTATTTTGGACGGGAACAATATTTTATTATTTTAATTAAGCGCGGTAAGTGATTTCTAAACGCCTTAAAAAATATTAAAATGTATTCTCTTTAGCCTTCCCCTGGCGTGTATTACGCCGTTTTTTAAAATTCAGACAGTATAAAAAACTACGATCTGCTAATAGCCTGGCAGGCTGCGGGGGGATTGACGGCGCAGCCGCCCAAAAAATGGGGCTATCATTTTGAAAAAGAACTGTTAGTGTAACCGCACTACCACTATGGAATTACACCAGCCTGACCTATCCAAAATAATCAAAACGCGACTAAAGTTAGCGTATTGTGACGGCCGTAACGCCGGGTAAATGCCCAAAAAACAACAAATTAAACTACGCTTTAGTGGCGTGGGATGACAATTAAAACAGATTAAATATGACGTATTTAAATCATGAGGTTATCTATGAACCATTATGATGATTTGCAGCGCTTCAAGGAAAAGACGCGGACACACAGTCTAAAATTCAAGGACCTTTCATCAGAAGCCGCCGCCGGTGAAAAAGGGGATTGGGTTATTCTCAATCAACTTATTCCGGCGGAGGAAGCGTCTTCTTTGGCCATGGGTGGGTCAGTTTCCTTACCTCTGCCGCAGCGGGTTCCTGCCGATATGTTTCACAAGGTGGAGCCTGCGGTCGTTCAGGCTCCCCCGGCGCCCTCTTTGGCTGCACCGTCCCTGATTATCCCGCCCTCCGCGCCGCAGCCCGCCCCCCTGACGGACATTGCTGCTGCGGTGGCCGTAGAGCCTGCGCTGCCGCAAAGCCTGGCAGCGGCTACGCCCGCTTCCCAGCCGGCGGCTTCTCAGGCTGCTGCGCAGCCGGTACCGGTCAGCGTCCCTGCTCCGGCAGTCAGGCCTCGTCCGGCGGCCGCGCCGACGACGGAGGGTTTTGCCCATCTTTTTGCGGCCAAAACCGCGGAGCCGGTAGCAAAAGATAAAGATCAGTCACTGAAATCACTCCTGGAGAGGATTGCGACATGCCGTTGATCTGCGTGTGTTCACCGAAAGGCGGCGTAGGAAAAACGACCCTGGCGGCAAATCTGGCCTGGGCGCTGGCCCGCGCAGGCAGTAAAGTTCTGGCCCTCGATTTTGATGTGCAAAACGCCCTGCGCCTGCATTTTGGCGTCCCCCTCAGCGACGAGCGCGGCTATGTCGCGAAAGCGCTGGAGCTCCATGACTGGAGCCAGTGCGTATTAAGCGCCGGCAGCAATATTTTCGTCTTGCCCTACGGCGACGTGAGCGACGCGCAGCGGCAGGCCTTCGATGAACGCCTGAGCCATGACGAGCATTTCCTGACCCGCGGCCTGGCGGCATTACTCAATTATCCGGGACTGATTACTATTGCCGACCTGCCGCCGGGCCCTTCGCCCGCGCTAAAGGCGCTCACTTCGCTTGCCGATATGCATCTGGTACCGCTGCTGGCGGATACCGCCTCGACGTCCGCGCTGGCGCACGTGGAAAAGCAGCGTCTGACCGGGGGCGAACTCAACCATAAACTCGGACACTATTTTGTGATCAACCAGAGCGATAACCGTCGCCAGGTCAGTCGCGATGTTACGGCGTTAATGGAAGAAAAGCTGGGCGATCGTCTGCTGGGCATCATCCATCGTGATGAAAGCGTGGTGGAAGCGAATGCTTCCCAGAAGTCGATCCTGGACTTTAACTCCTCCTCCGCAGCCGCCTTTGATATTGAAATTATTGCCAAAAAAATCTCTGCGCAGTTGGGTATCAATATTGGTGACGGCAAGGTGCATAGCCAGCCTCGCAGGTCAGGGCTTTAATTTAATTGCAGGGCTGCTGAATGAAAAAGACGCTTTTCTGGTTGCTGGTACTGGTACTTTCGCCCATTGCCGTGCTGGTGGTGATCACGCCGATGGACAGCCAAAAGCAGTATATTTTTGGCCTGCTGAGCATCGGTATTCTCTTTGTGATGGGGTTCAGTAAAAACCGCAGCGTTTCCGTCATCATGGTGGTGACATCGCTGCTGATGTCGACCCGTTATATGTATTTCCGTTTAACGCAGACCCTGCATTTTAACTCCACCATCGAAGCGATTCTGGGGATGGGGCTGTTTCTGGCGGAAGTCTATATCTGGGTGATGCTGCTGCTTAACTACCTGCAAACGGTCTGGCCGCTAAAGCGTGAAATTGTCCCGCTGCCGGATGATATGAGCAAATGGCCGACGGTGGATATCTATATTCCCAGCTATAACGAACCGCTTGAGGTGGTGCGTGATACGGTGCTGGCTGCGCAGTGTATTGATTATCCAAAAGATAAATTAAAAATCTATTTGCTGGATGACGGTAAGCGCAATGAATTCGCGGTATTCGCCGCCGACGTTGGGGTTGGGTATATCACCCGTAACGATAACAAACACGCCAAAGCGGGCAACCTCAACCACGCGATGACGTTGACCCACGGCGAGCTTATCTGCGTTTTTGATTGCGATCACGTGGCAACCCGCGTCTTTTTGCAGGCGACGGTGGGCGGATTCCTCAACGATCCGATGCTGGCGCTGGTGCAGACGCCGCACTACTTCTATTCTCCGGACCCCTTTGAGCGCAACCTCTCCGTGGGCCGCAATATTCCTAACGAAGGGATGCTGTTTTATGGCCCGATTCAGCAGGGGAACGACAACTGGAACGCGACCTTTTTCTGCGGTTCCTGCGCCGTCATTCGCCGCGCCGCGCTGGAGCAGATCGGCGGCTTTGCGGTAGAGACCGTGACCGAAGATGCCCATACCGCGCTGAAGTTCCAGCGCCTGGGCTGGAAGTCGGCGTTTCTTGATATACCTCTGGCGGCCGGCTTAGCCACCGAACGTCTGGTGGTGCACGTGATTCAGCGTACCCGCTGGGCGCGCGGGATGACGCAAATATTCCGTCTGGATAACCCGCTACTGGGCCGTGGGCTGACGTTCCAGCAGCGCCTGTGCTATCTCAGCGCCATGCTCTATTATCAGTTCGCCCTGCCGCGGGTGGTCTTTGTCACCGCACCGCTGGCCTACCTGCTGTTCAACCTGAATATCATCTACTCCTCGGCCAGCCTGATTGTCTCCTACGCGCTGCCGCATCTGTTCCTCGCGATCTATGTCGGCTCGCGCATGAACGGCCGCTATCGTTACAGCTTCTGGGGCGAAATTTACGATATCGTGCTGGCGTTCCACCTGGTGCTGCCGACGCTGGTGACCATGATTTTCCCCAAACGCGGGAAATTCAACGTGACCGATAAAGGCGGCCTGCTGGACGTGGGCTACTTCGACTTTACCGTCGTCAGACCGCACCTGGTCGTCGCCTGTCTGCTGGGCCTGGGGGTGGTGGTCGGTATCGTCCGCGCCATCGGTCACGACTACTTTGGCTCAGACCCGAACGTTATCGCGCTGAACGTCGGCTGGGGGATTTACAGCCTGATCTTCCTGCTGGCCGCCATTGCCGTGGCGCGCGAAACCCGTCAGGTGCGAAAAACGATTCGTATTGATGTCGATATTCCGGTGCTGATCCACTACACCAGCGGCATTGTCTCCCGCAGCCACACCGCGGACCTGTCCATGGGCGGCTGCCGCGTAAGCGCGCCGGATAAGCGTCACCTGCAGGATGAAATCGAAGAGATTGAGCTGATTCTCCAGTCCGGCGCGATTTCGATCCCGGTGCGCCAGGTCACCGCTGACGACCAGTTTATTCGTCTGCAATTTGATGAAAATATTCAGCTCTCCCGCCGCCGCGAGCTGGTGCGCGTGGTGCTGGCCCGCGCCGATGCGTGGATTAACCCGCCGCGCCCGCAGGACAACCCGTTCCGCTCTTTTGCCACCATTTTGCGCTGCGTATTCGAACTGTTCTGGCTGACGTGGAAGACGCGCCGTAGCCAGCGTCGTCAGCCGCCTGCGGTGAATCCAGCGCAGGAGGATGGCAGCCTATGAAACGTTTAACGACGCTTGCGCTGCTGGCCGGTATGCTCTCTGCGCCAGCGCTGCATAGCGAGGAAACGCCCCCGGACGCATTGCCGCCGCTTAATTTTCCGCTACCTGATGCGGGAGCCAGCGGCGCGTCGGCGCCTGCCAGCGAGTCGAATTCGCCCGCCACGACGGAGCCCGCGCCGGCAAACGTCCCTCAGCCGGCTTCGCTACCCGCGATGCCGTCGCCGGTTGCCTCTGGGGTCGCTGATACGGTGCCGCTAACGCCGATTGTCGGCGGAGACCTGAACCTCATGCAGATGGGCATGCCGGACGGCATCATCCTTAGCGGTGGACAAAACCAGGGCGGCGCCAGCTTTACGCTGCCCTCCGATCAGGTGGTCACCCACGCCCAACTGATGCTGGATGTTAAGGTCTCGCCGGAGATGGCGTCCCGCAACGCCACGCTGCAGTTAATGCTCAACGGCCAGCCGCTCGGCACGCTACCGCTGGGCGCGGACGGCGAGGAGATCTCGCACTATCAGCTGGATATCCCGGCGGCGCTGATGGTCTCCAGCAACAACCTGAGCTTTAAGATTAACGACGGCGATGCAATGCAGTGCCGGCTCGATATTCACGACACCTCGCGGGTGACCATTTTGCCCGCCTCCCACTTTAGCTGGGAGAGCCAGCAGCTTAATATCAGCAACGATTTAGGCCATTTCCCGCGCCCGTTTTTCGACAGTATGCAGATGACGCCGGCGGATATCGCTATCGCGTATCCGGAGAAACCAACGGCGGATATTTTCAGCGCTGCGGCGCTGGTGTCGTCATGGCTGGGTATTCAGGCCGATTATCGCGGTATCGCTTTTGACGCGCTGCGCGATCGCCTGCCCGAGAAGCACGGTATTATCATCGGCCACCCTGGCGATCGGGTGGGCGGCCTGACGCTACCGCAAACCGACAAGCCGCTGCTGCGGATCGTTGAGAACCCCGGCAATCCGGCCTATAAGCTGCTGCTCATCGTCGGCCAGAACGACGCGGCGCTGCGGATGGCCGCCTGGCGCCTGACCCGCGGCGATTTCGCCCCGCAGACGGCCAGCATGGATGTTGATCCGCAGACGATAGCCGTCAGCAAGCCGTACGACGCCCCGCGCTGGATCGCCACCGATCGGCCGGTAAAAATCAGCGAGCTGATCCGCCAGGATCAAAGTATGACCGTCAGCGGCGTATGGCATGAACCGCTACGCGTGGCCTTCCGCGCCGCGCCGGACCTCTACCTGTGGGATGGCGAAACCATTCCCCTGCAGATCGGCTACCGTTTCCCGTCGGAGAGCTGGATTAACGAGGATAAGTCGCTGTTGAGCGTGACGCTCAACAACACCTTCCTCAACAACCTGCCGATGAATAAACAGGGTCCGCTGGAGAAGCTCTGGCGTCACCTGGGCGGCGACGCGCGTCAGGAGCGTTTCACTATCCCGCTGGCGCCGTATCTGATTTACGGCGATAACCAGCTCTCGCTCTATTTCAATCTGGTGCCGAAGGACAGCGCGCCCTGTTCGGTTCTGCTGAACAGCACGATTAAAAGCCGCATCACCGACGACTCGTGGATCGATTTGAGCGGTACGCGGCACTTCTCGCTGTTGCCGAATCTTTCCTATTTTGTCGGCGCGTCGTTCCCGTTCTCCCGGTTGGCGGATTATTCGCAAACCACGCTGCTGCTGCCGGAACAGCCTTCGGAAACGCAGGTCGCGACGATGCTGAATCTGGCCGCCCGTTCGGGTAATTCGACCGGTAAAGCGCTGGCCAATAACCGCGTGATGCTGGGCGTTCCTGACGACGGCGCGAATGCGCTGTTCCTGCGCGCTCGCGATGTCCTGGCGGTGAGCGCCCTCGATCAGAAAGCGTTTAATCAGCGCCTGCTGGCCGATTCTCCCTATCAACCGGTCGATAACCTGCTGAGCGTACGTGAACCGGCGCTATGGACAAAAATTCAGCGCAGGCTGAGCGGCGACTGGGCCTCCGACGGCGTGGATGCCGATCGCTATTTCTCTTCCAGCAGCGCCTGGCGCGGGTTTATTAGCTATCGCTCGCCGTGGAACCCGCAGCGGGTGGTCGTGGTGGCGATGGCCAGCAGCGACGATCAGCTGGCGAAACTGGAAGACGATCTTAATTCACCGCGCATCAATGCCGGTATTCGCGGCGATACGGCGGTGATTACCAGCGATAACGGCGTGCGTAGTTTCCAGGTCAGTACGCCGTTCCCCAGCGGCCAGATGCCGTGGTACATGATGGCGGTGTGGTATGCCAACCAGCACTCCGGCCTGCTGGCGGTGCTGGGGTTAATCGCCACGTCCATTCTGGGTCTGGCGCTGACCGCCATGTTCAAACGTCATGCCCGCAAGCGCCTGGAGTCGGGAGATAGCCAATGAAAAGAGCCGGTAAAATGAATACGAAGGCGGCCCGTCAATTTTCCACGCTGTGCCTGTCCGGCGCGCTGACGCTTGGCGCCTTCGGCGAGGCGCAGGCGGCGGGTAACGATGCGGCGCTGCAGGCGCTGTTTGCGCAGGCCAACTACTGGCACGAAAAATCGCACGACGAGCTGGCGATGGAATCGCTGCAAAAAGTGTTATCGGTGGATGCCAACAACGCTCAGGCGCTGTACCTGATGGCGCTGTGGGCGCAGCAGGGGGGCAACCTGCAGGCCGCGGCCCAGTGGCGGGCGCGACTGGAGAAAGCGGCGCCCAACAGTCCCGGCTTGCAGGATCTGGATAGCGCCAAAAAAATGGCGCAGGTCCCGCAGGGGCAGCTCAATCTGGCCAGACAGCAGGCGCGCAGCGGCAACGTGCCCGCCGCGCTGGCGACCTGGCGGAGTATGTTCAACGGCAGCGTTCCGCCTTCCGGACTGGCGGCGGAATACTACATGATGATGGCCAGCGACAAATCGCTCTATCCGCAGGCGTTGAGCGAACTGCGTCAGTACGTCGCTCAGCATCCGCAGGAAAACGGGCCGCGCGTGGCCCTGGGCAAGGCGCTGACCTGGCGCGAAGAGACCCGCCGGGAAGGGATCGCCATGCTGGAGCCGATGGCCAGCGGCAGCAAAGAAGCCGATGCGGGACTGCGTCAGGCGCTGCTGTGGATGGGGCCGCAGCCGGGAGATGAGCCGTTTTACGACACCTGGATGCAGCGCCACCCACAGGATAGCGAAGTGCAGAACTACTTCCGCGAACGGCGCAGCGGCCAGGCGCGCGGTCAGGGTTACGCTGACCTGAACAGCGGCAATACCGCCGCGGCGAAGCAGCAGTTTGAACAGGTCCTGCAAACCAATCCGCAGGATGCTGACGCGCTTGCCGGGATGGGCTATATCGCCCAGCGCAGCGGCGATTTTCAGGCGGCCTCTCAGTATTTGGGCCGGGCGGCGGATCTCGGCGGCGAGGGCTCTGAAACCCGGCGTCAGCAGGCAGGGGATGCGCTGTTTTACGGCCAGCTTGCTCAGGCGCAGCAGGCCTATAAGCAAGGCAACATTAGCCAGGCGCTGGCGCTCTCCGCGCCGCTGGCGCAGCAGAGCGGGACGCAGGGCTCGGCGGCGAAGCTGTTCCGCGCCGACGTTCTGCGCCACAACAAAGACCTGCCCCAGGCCGAACAAACGCTGCGGGCGCTGCTCAACGAGCAGCCGCAAAATGGCCCCGCCCGGGAGAATCTCTATTACGTTCTGCGTGAACAGAATAAAACCGCAGAAGCCCAGTCGATGCTGCGAACGCTGCCGGAAAGCCTGCAGCAAAAGCTGCAGCCGCGCGTGGTCACCGGGACGCCGGGAGACTCCCTGCGTCGACAGGCCCAGGAGCAGGCCAGCGGCGGTAACGTGTCCGGGGCGATCGCCACGCTGCGCCAGGGCGTTTCTCGCTATCCGGACGATGCGTGGATGCGCCTCGATCTGGCCCGACTGCTGCAAAAATCCGGCAACGACGGCGAGGCGAACGCGATTATGGGCGCCGCGTATCGTTCCGGCGCCAGCAGCAGCTCGCTGTACGCCGCCGCCCTTTTCGCCAGCGAGAACGGCGGCTGGCAGCAGGCGCAAACGCTGCTGGCAAGAATTCCTCCCGCCAGCCAGACCAGCCAGATGCGCGATTTGCACCAGCGGGTGAACTACAACCTGCAGCTGGCGACGGCCGAGGGGTATCTGGCGCAGGGTAATTCCGTCGCGGCGTCCAATACGCTGAGGGCGATGGCCGCGACGCCGCCAAAAGCCCCGGCGGATGTCGGTAAACTGGCGCGCCTGCTGGCCCAGAGCGGCGATGTCACTACTGCGGTATCGCTGGTGCGTAACAATATTAACGGCGGTATCTCCGGCAACGCCGGGGATTACGCCGATCAGGTGAC
This sequence comes from Klebsiella sp. GW_Kp182, assembly GCF_040062275.1. NCBI lineage: Bacteria > Pseudomonadati > Pseudomonadota > Gammaproteobacteria > Enterobacterales > Enterobacteriaceae > Klebsiella > Klebsiella sp. GW_Kp182. The sequence continues at coordinate 15,769 of NZ_JBEAFQ010000015.1, forward strand.
GGTGCTTAACCAGGCTGGCCTGACCAACGAAGCGCAGAGGCTGCTCACTAATCCGCAGCTGCAGGCAAGCAGTACGCCGACGCAGCTGGCCAGCATTCGCAACGGCTATGTGATTAACGACGCGGATCGCCTGCGTGAGCAGGGTAACTACGCGGCGGCGTATGACAAGCTGATGGGCGCCATGCAGAGCGACCCGCAAAATACCGACCTGATGTTCGCCATGGCGCGTCTCTATCAGAGCGGCAAAATGAATAAAGAGGCCGGGGTCGTCTATGACTACCTGATGACCCGCGATACGCCGACCCAGGACGCGCGCAGCGGGGCTATTGATGTCGCGCTGTCGGCGGGCGATAACGACCGGGCGGCGCAGCTGGCAGGCGGGCTGCGCCCGGATAATTCGCCGGACCGTTTGCTGCTGCTGGCGCGCGTGGCCGAATCGCAGGGCCATCATCAGCAGGCGATGACCTATCTGCGCAGCGCTCGCGGCAGGCTGCTGGGGTTACAGAGCAGCAACGGTACGCAAACGCCGACCGTGGGCGGCGTGCTGGCGGCGGATAATCCGTTCGTCGGCGTCTCGCGCACGCCGGCGGCGACGCGTACCGCCTCCAGCTACGGGCAATATATGCCGTGGCAGGTTTCACAGGTATCGACGGGCGATGGCAGCACGCTGCCGGGGATCCAGCGCACCGATCTGCCGGTCGAAACCGCGCAGACCCGGATGCTGCGCCAGGTGGATACCATGATGGAGACGTTGCAGGAAAAAACCGGCACCTGGCTGCAGGGGGGCATGGAGGTTCGCGGCCGCGATGGCGAATCCGGCACCAGTAAGCTGACCGAAATCAAAATCCCGCTGACCTGGTCCTCCTCGCCGTTCGGTGATTCGCGTTTCGACTTTACCGTGACGCCGATTACGTTGAACGCAGGGACGGCAACCGGGGACGCCTGGCGGCGCTATGGCGCGAATCCGCTATCAAACGCGGTCTCCAATATGATCTCCACCGCCACCAGCGAGCAGGCGGCGATTGCGGCGATGACCGCTACCGAGCGCACGACGTACTTTGCCAACAATCCGGGGGCGGAGACCTTGAGCGGTCTCGGCACGCTGAATGCTTCAGACTTTAACGCCACCACCAGCAGCGGCATGGAGAATCTGGCGAAGCTGGGCGCTTACGATTCCGGGCAGGTCGCCAGCTATCTGGCTTCTTCAAATCTGAAACCTAACGTTGATCGGGCCAGCGGCTCAACCGATTCGCAAAAAGCCAACGGCGTGGCGCTGGCGCTGGCGCTGAGCGGCGACGAATATCGCGTCGATATCGGCAGCACGCCGCTGGGTCAGGATCTGAATACCGTTGTGGGCGGCGTGAAGTGGTCGCCGAAGCTGACTAACTATCTGTCGCTGATTTTTACCGGCGAGCGTCGTTCGCTGACCGACAGCCTGCTCTCCTGGGTGGGGCTGAAGGATTCCTACTCCGGCAAAACCTGGGGGCAGGTGACCAAAAACGGCGGTACCCTGCAGCTCAGCTACGACGACGGCGATGCCGGTTTCTACGTCGGCGGCGGGGGCTATAGCTACCTGGGACAAAACGTCGCCAGCAATACCAGCATCAACGCCAACGCAGGGGTTTATCTGCGGCCTTACCACGATGAGTATCGTCAGCTGCAGACCGGGCTGAGTATGAGCTACATGGATTACTCGAAAAACCTGAGCTACTTCACCTACGGACAAGGGGGCTACTTCAGCCCGCAGAACTACGTCAGCGTGTCGCTGCCGGTAAGCCTGACGGAGAAATATGATAACTGGACGATGAAGCTTGGCGGTTCGGTGGGGTATCAATCTTACAGCCAGGATAAGAGCGCCTATTTCCCGACCAACGCCGAGTGGCAGCAAACGCTCGAGACCGCTGTGAGCAACGGTTTTGCCAAAGAGGCCTACTATTCAGCCACCTCGAAGAGCGGCATCGGCTATACCCTGCGCGCCGGCGCGGATTACAAAGTCAATAAACAGATGACGCTCGGCGGCCAGGTGGGCTATGACACCTTCGGCGATTACAACGAGAGCACCGCCGGCCTCTATATCCGCTACATGCTGGGAGATCGCTGATCGTGACGGACAATAATAATGCGCTGGTAATGGCCTGGTTTCAGCAGCAGCAAACCCCTGCCGGGTGGTTCGATCTGCTGCTGATTATGGTTGATGGCATGGTCAATAACGCGGGCGAGCTGGAGAGCCAGCCCTTTCTGCGGCAAATGGGCGAGGCGCTGGCCGATGAGCATCCGCTACCGGAGTCGGAAACGCTCGGTGAGCTGGAAGCCAATATGAATGCGCAGCTAAGCCGTTTTCAGTGGGGCGTAGTGAGCGTTGAGGTTAGCGATGACGGCCTGCGGTTACGCCATCAGGCGCTGCCGATGAGCCGCGATGAAGCGCGCCGCGTCCGCTGGTGTAATGCGTTTTGTGCCATACTCGAGGGGCTTTATTCCCGCTGGCTACAGGGACAGGGCGGCGCGGCGCACGTGGTGTTACAGCGCGAGCGGCTGTTTTCGGTCTCTGACGTTCAGTTTCTTTACTTCCATCCCTGAAGGGTGAATTTATGTCCTTGCGTGCTTTAGCGACAGTCGTGGTGACGACGGTGATGATGCTTCCCCACGCGTGGGCCGATACGGCGTGGGAAAGCTATAAATCGCGTTTTATGATGCCGGACGGACGCATTATTGATACCGGAAACGGCAACGTCTCCCATACCGAAGGGCAAGGTTTTGCCATGCTGTTAGCGGTGGCTAATAACGATCGCCCCGCCTTTGACAAGCTATGGCAGTGGACCGATAAAACCCTACGCAACAAAGATAACGGGTTGTTTTACTGGCGCTATAATCCGGTGGCGCCCAATCCGGTGGCGGACAAAAACGATGCCACCGATGGTGATACCCTGATTGCCTGGGCGCTGCTGCGCGCGCAGCAGCAGTGGCATGAAAAATCCTACGGCAGCGCGTCGGATGCGATAACCGCTTCGCTCCTGAAGTCTACGGTGGTCACGTTTGCCGGTCGTCAGGTGATGCTTCCGGGCGCAAAGGGATTCTATCTCAACGACCACCTGAATCTTAACCCCTCCTACTTTATCTTTCCGGCGTGGCAGGCCTTCGCCGCGCGTACGCATCTAACCGCCTGGAGAAAGCTGCAGAGCGATGGCCAGGCGCTGCTGGGAAACATGGCGTGGGGGAAATCGCAGCTTCCCAGCGACTGGGTGGCCTTAAGAGCGGACGGTAAGATGGAGCCGGCAAAAGAGTGGCCGACGCGAATGAGCTTCGATGCGATCCGTATTCCGCTGTATGTCTACTGGAGTGACTCGAAAAGCAGCCTGCTGACGCCGTGGAAAAACTGGTTCCAGCGCTATCCGCGTCCGCAGACGCCGGCGTGGATAAACGTGAATACCGATGAAGTGGCGCCGTGGTTTATGACCGGCGGGCTGCTGGCGGTACGCGATTTAACCCTTGGCGAAGCGCAGGCCGATCCGCAGATTACGCCCCAGGAAGACTATTACTCCGCCAGCCTGAAGCTGCTGGTATGGCTGGCAAATAAAGACCAGGCGTAAACTATGGAATGCGCCTCGAATAACGCAGTCGAGCCGGGTGCTGAAATCTGAAGGGCGCCGTAGAATCGTCGGCAAGCCGGGCTTGCCCGGTGAGGCGCAATGTTGCGGGGGCTTGAACCCCGGCGGCAGAGATGAATTGGTTGCTGGAAAGAGAAAACCCCCGCACGTTGTTGGTATAAACCTGGCAACGTATCGGGGGCTAACCTCGCATCTAGACCATTCGAGGATAGCCGCGAACGGTTGCCATTGCAACAAGGCGGCTGTATGACGCTCGCTCAGTT